>JBKCAB010000280.1:0-1192 GCA_046307935.1 Bacteroidota bacterium
TCAATGAACAGTCAATGCTTCCGCAGATCACCAAACGTACAGCTGGAGTGATCATCGAAACCGTTCAGGGTGATGCCGGTGTTCGTGTACCGGATCGTGAATTTATGGTTGCGCTAAGAAAACGGTGTGATGAGGTCGGCGCCCTGTTGATTTTTGATGAGATCCAGTGTGGAATGGGCAGAACCGGTAAACTTTTCGCTTTCGAACATTTTGATGTAGTGCCGGATGCACTCACATTGGGTAAAGCTTTGGGAGGTGGAATGCCAATAGGTGCATTGGTGTCTTCTCAGGAAAACCTCGACAAGTTCACATACGAACCGATGCTTGGTCACATCACCACATTTGGTGGTCATCCGGTTGTATGCGCCGCTGCAGATTCTTGTCTGCAGGTGTTCGAGCAGGAGATCGATTTTACTGAAGTGGAACGATTGGGGAAGTTGCTGGCAGAACTTATCAGTGCTTCTCCCGAGATCAAGACCCATCGTCGCATCGGGATGATGTTCGCCTTCGATATGGAGTCGTCCGAACGAGTGGGGAAGGTGGTGAATCGTTGTTTGGAGAAAGGACTGATCAGTTTCTGGTTCCTCAGTCACCCGTACAGTTTCCGTTTGTCGCCACCACTGAATATCACCGAGGAAGAAGTGCGCATAGCGGCACGAGTCATACTGGAAGCAATCGAAGAAACCTCAGATCGTTCCTAAAACCCGACCAATTCATTGTAGTGTTCTTTCAGATAGCTGTGGATCTTCTCAGCAGCACCTTTGTTTTGATTCACCACCATTTTTGTTTTTATGCCGATTTCATTTAAACTATGCTCCGCACTATGGATGGCATTTTCCAATTGTTCAGTGTTCGAAACACTGAAAGCGATGCCTTCTGAGATGAATAATTTTGCCTCAGGGAAGCGATTGAACTTCGGCCCGAAGATCACCGGCAAACCAAAAACAGCAGGCTCCAGTATATTGTGCAGCTTGCCTGAGAATCCGCCACCAACGTAAGCAAGTTTCCCATAACTGTACGCACTTGAGAGATGACCAATGGTATTCAGGATCACCGTGTTTCCTGAGAAATTCTCCGTGAGTTCGGAATACCGGCAGCAGCTTTCTTTTATTTGCATTTCGATCTGTTGGACATGCTCATCGCTGATGTCGTGTGGGGCGATAATGTACAATTCTTCCGGGTGCTTCTGAAT
>JBKCAB010000281.1:0-7298 GCA_046307935.1 Bacteroidota bacterium
TTTTCAAAGCAACCGGGTGATCCAGCATTCTCCTCACCGACCTCGACATTTTAGACCAACGAGAGGAGAAACTCTCGTTGTGCTCTGGCCTGCTGAATCTTGCATTTCCTGCATTCAGCAAACTTGGACTCCAATGGCGAGTGTCAGGTGAATTCAACTCGCGCACCGGATGGATTGTAAGCTGATGTTCCTCAGCTTGATCGTCATCTTTGTGTTCCAAATATGTGATCATCTCAACCGTACGGGAAAGACTTGTCTTCATCTCTTGGATCAAAGCCTCTGCATTGATCTCATATTCATCGACTTGATTCGTGATAAGCTGATCCAGAGCGCCTTGAGCTTCATTCAGTTCAGTTCTCAATTGTGCCATTTTGAGCGCTAAGTCGAAAGCCTCATCGGAGTTCTCTGCCGCAACATGCGTTGATTTCGGTGCCAGAAGATTATTTTCACCAGGTTTCACGTTCTTCCCTTGAGGTTCGACAAATGCGTTGTCTGCCTTCTCCACCAATAATTTTGAAGCGCTTGAATTAAAGCCCTGCAATTGAAGATCGATACCAATAAGAACAAATAAAGCAATGGAGACCATACCTGCTGCCATATACAATCCGACAGGTCTCCTTCGGATAAACTGCTTTTGTCCGGGGTAAACAACCTCCTCCTTTTCGACCCGCGCGAGCTCCCACATATCCCTGTCAACATCAAGTTCGGGATGACGAAGCAGGAATGCTTCAAGCTGCTGGATCTGTTCTGGACTTAAGTTACCCTCATTCAGTTCGAAGAGCCAACGGTCAATATTTGAAAAAGAAGGATTGCTCATACAAGTTCTGTCAAACCTTTTAACTGCTTTTTGATCTTATTTCTTGCCCGGAACAAATAGACCTTAACCTGAGATGGGGAAAGCGCTAGGATCTCACCGATCTCGTCGTAGGTATATCCCTCAAGATCTCTAAGAAGAATGATGCTTTTTTGAATTGGTGGAAGTATACTCAGCGCACGGTCAACGACTTGCTTTGATTCGAACAGATCCACGGGCTTCTTTACATTCTCCGGAAGTCGATCACTCCCGGGAAATTGGATACGCTGTTTTCTGTTGATCAGATTGATCATTGCATTGTGCGCTGTGGTGTACATCCAGCTCTTCGCCTTAACAAATTCTACTTTCTTCCTGTTGATCCAAAGCTTCTCAAGAACATCCTGCACAATATCCTCCGCATCTTCCTGATTTCTCAAGAACTTCAGCGCGTAACCAAACAATTGATTACTGTGCGCCCCTACAGCGGTATTGTACTCGTGTCTCTTCAACTTCCGAACAGTTGCAGCTAAAACAATTTGGGAACTCCAAAAGTTACACCTGTGCTCCTTTTGAAACGCACAGATCAGCTAAAACTAGATATTGTTTTTCAAAGGTGCCATGGCATCGACCATTCAGTGTTTACGAATGAACATTACAAACCATCCATTGAACATTTTTAACTGAAACAAAAGTTCATTTCATGGTCATTAAGAATTGTTAATACGATCCATTAAATATTTCAAGTGCATACTTCGAAGCGAACAATTTTATTGATTAATTTTCGACATTCACAGAAAACAAAAAAAATGATCCAGTGTAATCGACTTTTTGATATTCCTTATTACCAGCTGAACACTTATCCCAATGAAAAAATGTTTGTTTCCAAGATCAATAATTCTTGGAATGGAGTAAGCACGCGTGAATTTCTCGATCAGGTCATGGCATATTCCAAAGGGTTAATCGCCCTAGGAGTGAAAGCCGGTGAAAATGTTGCACTCGTGTCTGCAACCAGGTACGAATGGAACGTTATGGACATTGCCATTCAGCAAACCGGTGGTATCGTGGTGCCCTTGTATCCGAACATTTCCGAATCGGACTACCGCTATATCATGAACGATGCAGGAATCCGTATTTGTATCTTCAGCAATGAAGAGCTGTTTACCAAGTTCAGCCATATAAAGGCTCAAGTACCTACATTGGAACATCTTTATTCATTTGAGCAAGTTGCGGGATGCAAGAACTGGACTGAAATACCGGAATTGGGATCCGCGATCGATGAGAATACGGTTAAAGAACGCATGGATCAGATCAAACGTGAAGATCTTGTCACGATTATTTACACCTCCGGCACAACAGGAGATCCGAAAGGCGTGATGCTTTCCCACAACAACATTCTGTCGAATGTGGATGCTTGTCAAGACAGAATACCAGCCGACCACAATTCCAAGGTGCTGAGCTTCCTTCCTGTATGCCACATCTATGAGCGAATGCTTCACTACTTGTACATGTATATCGGCTGCTCAATTCACTTCGCAGAATCAATGGACACGATAGGAGACAACATCCGCGAGGTTCAACCGGATGTGTTTACAGCTGTACCCAGATTGATCGAAAAGGTCTACGACAAGATAATGGCCAAGGGAGATGAGCTTAAAGGGATCAAAAGAAGTCTTTTCTTTTGGGCAGTGAAGGTTGGTGAACAATACGATGTAATCGGAAAAGGATTCTTCTATAAAATTAAGTTAGCGATTGCCCGAAAACTGATCTTCTCTAAGTGGCAGCAAGCGCTTGGAGGAAATGTTCGTGCCATCGCTTCAGGAAGTGCTGCTCTTCAACCGCGTTTGGCTCGTATTTTTATGGCTGCAGACATACCAATTTTGGAGGGCTATGGCCTTACAGAAACATCTCCGGTAGTATCGGTGAACTGCTTCAAGAATGGGATCCGTATAGGATCGGTCGGACCTCTCATCAGTAACGTTGAAGTGATGATCGCTGAAGACGGTGAGATCCTTGTGAAAGGACCAAACGTCATGATGGGTTATTACAGGAAGCCAGAAGCCACAGCTGAAGTCATTGACACTGAAGGATGGTTTCATACCGGGGATATTGGCACTTTCATTGAAGGCAAGTTCCTGAAGATCACGGATCGGAAGAAAGAGATCTTCAAAACATCCGGAGGTAAGTACATCGTTCCACAGGCTATGGAGAACAAGTTTAAGGAATCACGATTCATCGAGCAGATCATGGTCATCGGTGAAGGCGAGAAATTCCCGGCTGCTTTGATCGTACCAAGTTATGCGTTTGCAAAAGAGTGGGCTCAACGACACAACATCGACCTGGGTGACGGAAGCAATCAATCCATCGTTGCGAACAAAGCACTGAACGATCGTATCGAGCAGGAGATCATGGAGTTCAATAAAGGTTACGGAAACTGGGAACAGATCAAGAAATTCGTGTTGTTGGATAACGAGTTTTCCATTGAAGGAGGAGAGCTCACCCCAACACTCAAGCTGAAGCGGAAGATCATCCTCGAAAAGTACCGCTCGAAATACAAGGAGATCTACGGCTGAACCACGGTCTATTGAGCTTTCAAGGTGATCATCACCCTTACGTGATGAAATTCCGGGAAATAGGTTCCTTCCTGGAATTTAAATGTTTTGACGTGCTTTGTAGCAACAATTCGCGCCGGGGTAGACACAACAGTTGTTCCCGAAGGATCTATCTTGGCTGAGGTGACATTCCCTTTCCGATCAACGGCCAACTGAAAAATGATCACCCCTTCGTGTGCGTCAGTCACAATGAAACCGGGCGAAACAACCAACTTTCGACCTTCATCAATAAGTGGCCCGTCAAGGAGCTGTCCGAATGTGGTCAAGGAGATTAGGGCGGTAATTAAGCTGAGGTATGCTTTCATGTTCTCTCGTGTTTGTTTTGTTAGTACGCATCCGGCTGACTTTGGTTACGCACAGGACTTCAGGCAATTTTCCCCCAGTTGGGTTTGCTTTTTAGTACATCCTTCATGAACTCTCTTAACATGGAATGCTCGTTATGCTGAAGTCCGGGATCCTTCGTCAAGGTTCTTTTCGCTTCCTCTCGCGCCTCGGAAACCAGCTGCTGATCCTTTGACAGATCCGCAATACGGAGGTTCAGAATGCCGCTTTGCTGAGTGCCCATAAGATCCCCGGGGCCGCGCAACTGGAGATCGACCTCGGCGATTTCAAAACCATCGTTCGTTCTCACCATGGTTTCAACACGTTTCAAGGTATCGCGCGAAAGTTTGTCGCCGGTCATCAAAATACAAAAAGACTGCTCAGCTCCCCTGCCTACCCGACCGCGCAACTGATGCAGCTGGGAAAGCCCGAACCGTTCCGCGCTTTCAATGACCATGACAGATGCATTTGGTACGTTCACGCCAACCTCAATTACGGTGGTCGCTACCATGATCTGTGTTTCACCTTTGATAAATCGCTGCATCTCAAAATCTTTATCCTCAGGGCGCATTTTACCATGCACAATGCTAACCCTGTAATCTGGTAAGGGGAATGCTCTTGAAATGGATTCAAAACCGTCGATGAGATTGTTGAAATCCAGCTTTTCAGACTCCTTGATCAGTGGATAAACAACATAGACCTGACGTCCTTTTGCAATCTCATCCTTCATGAAACCAAATACCGCTAGTCGGTGAGATTCATATCGATGAACGGTCTTAATGGGTTTTCTTCCCGGAGGAAGTTCATCGATAACTGATACATCCAGATCACCGTAAAAGGTCATAGCGAGCGTACGCGGTATAGGAGTTGCCGTCATAATGAGCACGTGAGGCGGAACGAGATTCTTTTTCCACATCCTCGCCCGCTGTGCAACTCCAAAACGGTGCTGTTCATCGATCACTACGATCCCAAGGTTCTGGAACTGTACGACATCCTCAAGTAATGCATGTGTACCGATCAAGATCTGAACGGAACCGTCCTCAAGTCCATTGTGAATTCGATCTCTGTCTCTTTTCTTAGTGGATCCGGTCAGAAGTTCAACGTTCACGGGTAGATTGGCTAACATTTCCCGAACAGTTTCGAAATGTTGTGTTGCAAGTATCTCAGTTGGCGCCATAAGCGCTCCTTGAAAACCGTTCCCAAGACCTATCAGCAAAGTCAGTAATGCTACCAGTGTTTTTCCACTGCCCACATCGCCCTGTAGCAATCTGTTCATGTGATGTCCGGATAACAGATCTTTGCGGATTTCTTTCAGAACTCTTTTTTGTGCACC
Source organism: Bacteroidota bacterium (assembly GCA_046307935.1). Lineage (GTDB taxonomy): Bacteria > Bacteroidota > Bacteroidia > Flavobacteriales_D > Crocinitomicaceae > M0103. The sequence goes on from JBKCAB010000281.1 coordinate 5,057, forward strand.
AGTCAATTGAAATGGCAGATACTTGTCGTAGAAATCATTGAACAACTCCCCTACCTCACTGAACACAAACCCTTTCGACTTGGTCATGCTGATCTGCTTACGCAGCAACAGTTCCAATTGCAGCATGAAGAGCTCCTCGAATTTTAGCCTGAAACGAGCTTTCTGATAGTCGTGCTCTGAAGAGGGCAAGTGAACAAGCCGAAAGGCACTTTCCCGGGAAACGAATCGATGCCGACTGATAAGTTCAGCCGGAAATGTCTCCTGGATCTTGCCGACGATCTGTTCGATCAATACAGCCGTCAATTTTTCAATACCACGCGAATGTAAACCTGCAGTAGAAAGCTTTTCTGTGGTGGAATAGACGGGCTGAAGTCCGGTTCGTACGGTCACCTCGGACATCCTGACTATTTCCGGATGAGCAATGGAAAAGGAATTGCCGTACAACTTAACTTTACCAAAAATCTGGTACTCTTCTCCTGTCCGTATCGAGCTTTTTATCCATTTAACGCCCTGAAACCAGATCAGATCGATCTTTCCGGAGGTATCCTCGAATCGTGCGGTCAGCTTCTTTGCTCTACCCATTCCACCATCACTCAGGTGCGTGATTTTTCCGCGAAGCTGAACGTAGCCTTCTTGCTGAACTGCCTCCTTCACGCTGAAGTACCTCGAACGATCGATGTATCGAAAGGGAAAATAATGCAGAAGATCATTGAACGTATGGATACCGACCTCCTTGCGAAGCAGCTCAGCCCTTTGCGGCCCGACTCCTTTAAGGTATTCGATCGGTGTAATGAGAAGATCGCTCACCTTGTAAAGATAAAAAGAAAAAAGGCAGTCTGTAAACTGCCTCCCTCTGTCAAGAATCGACTATTTTGAATTTTTCTTGAATTTAGTGATCCCTTTCCGCAGGAACGTCTGGTATGCCTCCACATCAGGATCATAACCTCTTGCCTCGGAAAGGTCCTTTCCGTTGGGATCTTGCACGATGTACAATGGCTGAGAGATCTGACCGTATTTCTTGATCTGGTATTCCGACCACTTATTTCCGTAATTCTTGAGCTTACCATTGAGCACTTCAGAGAATACCCTTTCTGACTCGGGCAAGAGCTTCTTATCATCACAGTATAGTGAAATGATCACCATCTCCTCTTGAAGGATCGGCCGCACTTTATCATTAGTCCAAACCATGTTTTCGGTTTTTCGGCAATTCGCACAAGAATAACCGGTAAAGTCGACCAAAACAGGCTTATTGGCAAGTCGAGCATATTCTCTACCTTTTTCCAGATCATGGAACACCATTATAGAGCCATCACCAACCTCATGCATCTCGTTTTTGAAACGTGCATAAAGGGTGTCGCCTTCCATTTCCGGATTGCCTTTCACGAAGCGGAAGTTATCTTCAGAATGCGTCCGCGGAGGAGCGACACCATCGATCATGTAAAGCGGCGCACCCCACATCCCGGGCAGGAGATAGATCGCAAAAACGAGAGAAGAAAGTGCGAACATAAAGCGCGTAACGCTGATCGTCTCTACGGGCGAATCGTGAGAGAAACGGAGCTTGCCCAGCAAATAGAATCCCATGATGGCAAATACTGCGATCCAGACAGCGACAAAGATCTCACGGGTAAGAATATCCCAGTGATATGCAAGATCGACCATGCTGAGGAACTTCAATGACATAGCGATCTCGAGCAAACCGAACACCACCTTCACACTGTTCAACCATCCGCCGGATTGAGGCAATGAATTCAATCCGCTCGGGAAGATCGCAAAAAGAGTAAAAGGTAGCGCAAGACCAAGGGCAAATCCACCCATCACAAAGGAAGGTGCAAGCACTGAACCTGAGGAGATTGCCTGGACGAGTGCAGTACCGATCACCGGTCCTGTGCAAGAGAAAGAAACGAGGACGAGGGTGAACGCCATAAAGAAAACTCCGATGAAACCTCCTTTATCTGCCTTTGCATCGGCTTTGTTCACCCACGAAGAAGGCATCCTGATCTCGAACGCACCCAAGAAGGAAAACGCAAAAATGATAAAGATCGCAAAGAAAATAAGGTTCAAGGTAGCACTTGTCGATATCTCGTAAACTGTGGCAGCACTTCCCGTCAACAAACTCACAAGGACACCAACCGATACATAGATCAAAATGATCGACAGCCCATACAACAACGCATTCATGATCGCCTTTTTCCTACTGCCCGATTGTTTCGTGAAAAAGGTCACCGTCATGGGTATCATCGGA
>JBKCAB010000282.1:0-643 GCA_046307935.1 Bacteroidota bacterium
GAAATTCAAGAATCTCTATTCGAAGATGACCACAGATACATTTTTGAGTAGATCTTCTTTAGGTGGTGAAATACCCTTCTGGATTTCACCCTACAATCCTGAGCAGGAACTTGAAATAACAAGGTCGATCAAGAGCCTAAAGAATAAACTGGAAACTCAAGGCCTTGTCATTCTTGAATTGAATTTATTCGATATCTCCATTGAGCTTTTGGATGAGCATTTGGGAGAAGGAGAGATCTTCAAATTAGAGCATGATATGGATAAGGATGAGTTTAAAAGTGCAATCCAATCCGTTCTTGATATTAACGAAGTATTCATGCCTCATTTGAAGAATCTGATCGATTCAAGTAACGCACAGATCTACTTCATCACAGGCGTTGGAACGTGCTTTCCTTTTCTTCGTTCACATAACGTTTTGAACAACCTTCAAAATATTGCAAAGGAGAGTCCAACCGTTATGTTTTTCCCAGGAAAATACAATGGGACTTCCCTGGAACTTTTCGGTCTACTCAAGGACGATAATTACTACCGAGCTTTTAACATAGATAATTACAAAATATAACCTATGGCACTTAAAGAACTATTTGAAAAAGATATTGCAAGACCCATTGAAACGGTCATCAAAGCAGACGATCAAGAAAAC
>JBKCAB010000283.1:0-11510 GCA_046307935.1 Bacteroidota bacterium
AAATTCATCGTACGAGATCTCTTTATCCTTCAACTTAACGGTATTTTTAAAATACTGCGTCAGTTTTTGTTCAGCCAACATGTCGTAAATCCTGTTTGCCTCCTCCTTATTCTTCAAAACTTGGAGTGCCGAGGTAGTCAACTCTTTATCATCAGGCGCTGGTATTCCATATTGCGCATAATTATTAACCAGAAGACCTTTTGTAAAATCGATCACTTCACTGTTGTCCAGCTTGATCTCATTATTCTTGAAAATACTGCTCTGAATCAACTGCCACTTCAATCCTTTTGCATATCCGTCGTATTCCTGATCGATCTGCTCCTGCGAGATCGGCTTTTCATTGGATAATTTAATCCAACGCTTGAGGAATTCGTTTGGAAGATCGAGTTTTGTATTTGCAACCAAATCCTCGTAAATAGAACGTGTTAGTAATCTGTCTGAGTCGTTGGAAAACATGCCTTCAAGATCTTTTGAAATGCGCTCTCGCAGTTCTTGCTCCGTTTTCACAGCACCTTCCCCAAACAGTCGGTCATAAAAATCTTGATTCAACTCTGCAAGCTCCATGTGCTTGATATCGTTGATCGTCAATTGGAACTTGTTGCTGATATTTTGCAGATCCCCCTCCTTCACTCCCAACATGGAAGCTGTGTCTTTTTCACCACGAGACACTGTGAAAGGATCAACAACGAGCTTTTCTCCTTTGGTTTTACCGACGATCTCCTTCTTTACTTTCTTGTCCTCGATGAACTCTAGTGATACTGTCGACGAATGCAAAATTCCGCCTTCTTTGATCGTACCGTCATCGTTCAGTTCAACGAACTGAGCAAGCACAAGATCCTTATCACCCACCTGATCAACAGAAGTCAGCTTTCCATAACGTCTTCTGAGGTCTTCAACCTGCTTGTCCAACAGAGTAGCATCAACTTTCACCTTAAGGTAATCATACTTGCTTTTGCTGTTCAACGGAACTTCGAAAGACGGAGCAAGACCAATCTCGTATTCGAACTCGAAAGAATCCGGCTTATCAAAATCACCTTTCACATCTGAACCATCCTTTGGAATGGGGTTTCCAAGTATTTCAATGTTATTCGATGTTATGAATCCATACAATGCATCATTTACAAGCTTATTCAGTTCTTCAGCCAATACGGCCTTACCATACTGCTTTTGGATCAACCCGAATGGAACATGACCCGGTCTGAACCCCGGAACCTTTGCCGTCTTTCTGTATTTTTCCAGGGATGCTTTTACCTTACCCTGATAATCTGCAGGTGCTACCTCAACCTTCAGCACCGCATTCAACGCATCAACATCCTGTCGACTTACATTCATTTTTCAATCGTATTAACTCATTAAAACAAAAAATGGCCTCGTACTCAACAAGACCATTTGATCGTGCGGATGGAGGGACTCGAACCCGCACACCTCTCGGCACCAGATCCTAAGTCTGGCGTGTCTACCAATTTCACCACATCCGCAAAAAATTCTATTTCAAAAGCAAGGAATCCGTTCAATTCCCGGTCGATGTTCACGATTTAAACCAAAAGACATTCTCGTGGCGTCGCCTCATCAACCCCGCAGAAAAAATCTTTGATTTCTTCAAGGGATTGCAAAGATAACACTATTTTTTATTGTTCAAATAGCAACTTCAGATTTTTAGAGTTTGATAAATCGTGTAGACCTTCCATTTCCATCTCGGTCAATCAACCTCAGGAAATAGGTACCCTTGGGAAGATTGGCCACATTCATTTGGTGAGCTGGATAGACAGTAGACAGCTCCTCTCTCCTGAGCTCCCGACCTTTCTCGTCAGTAAGCACCACCGATAATTGTCCCTCAAGGTTCCCGGCATAATGAAAGGTGAGTTCATTCATTACCGGATTGGGATAAAGCGCTATGATGCAAGGCGCGTAAACAAGATCCAAAAATCCTGTTGTCGCAGAACGCGGACATTCGGGCGCTTGGGAAACTTCATATTTTTGAGCAGCGACGGTAGGCGTCGATGTATTTACGAGTTGAGACAAATCAGCATTTGTGTAATACGATTTCTCCCATTGGTTTGCGGATGAGATTTCATCGATCGTCGCTACATAATACCAATCGGCTTGAAGCTTTTCATGTGTCACATCGAGGATAACAAAACCTTTTTTAGTCAATTCGGCATATTTAAGATGTGGATTCTCAATTGACAACGCTGTTCCTACATTGATCGGTGAACCGGGAGAAGTCACGCTAGGCGTGATAAATTCTACCCCAACCCGATCGGATCCGTTCTTCAGATCAAATGCCCAGCTGGTGTGAATGTCTCCGGTAATTACTGCGAAATTCTTTATTTCGTTCGCCAAAATGTGCTCATACAAACCCTGCCGTGTAACAGGATAACCATCCCACGCATCTGTATTGATCGGAACACCAAAGAGTGTAAGCTTTGCCATCATGACTTGATTGCCAAGGACTTTCCATTTCGCTGTGCTCGCTACCAACTCATCCTTGAGCCACTGGAATTGATCATCGCCCAACATCGTTCGATTCGGATCATTCAAGTTTCCGCTCGTCTGACCCTGTTGTTCGTCCCTGCCATGCAATCGGGTATCCACCATTACAAGATCGATGAGATCTCCGTATTTAAACGTTCGGAAAATTTCCTTGTTGCCCGGAGCCTTTTCGCGGATCGGCAGCCATTCAAAAAAAGCCTGCTGCGAATTCAACTTACGCACTTGCCAATCACCTTCACCCGCATCGTGATTTTGCGCACCATCCTTGTAGGCATCATTTGCAGATTCATGGTCGTCCCACACACAGATCCAAGGGAAATTCTGATGCAATTCCCGCAATGCTTCGTCCATGTGATAGATCGAGTACCTTAGCCTGTAATCGTCCAATGACAATATCTCATTCGCGGGATCAAAATCACGGTCTACATTTGGATTGGGTGAATAGCCTCCTGTCTCGTATTCATAAATATAATCTCCCAGCATCAAAACGGCATCGACATCGTTTCGCTCGTTGATCACACGGTAGGAATTGAAATAACCAGCTTCTAAATTTGCACATGAAACAATGGCAAATCTCAGGCTGTCAACAGGCCCCTCAGGTGCCGTTTTGGTTCTTCCGCGCTGACTGAACGCGCCTTCATATCTGAACTCATAATAGTAATAGGTGTCGGGAGACAACCCGGAAACATCCACTTTCACTGTGAAATCGCGGGAAGCATCAGTCACTACCACGCCTTGTGCAACCTGCTGATTCATAGCGGTATCGGTTGCAACAAGGAATTCCACCGATGCCTGCTGATTGAAGTCCGACGGTGTTACCCTTGTCCAAATGATAACTCTGTCTGTCAATGGATCACCCGAGGCTACGCCATGATAGAAAGGTGCGATACATTCGGGAGGAGTTACGCTGGATTGCGCAAAAATGGATAGTTGAATGGCACAAAACAGAAAGGGAACAATTTTATTGATCATGTTAGCAGCAGTAAAGTTTCGGATTAAAAATAGTCAAAACATGCTTTCACGAACAATACGAATCAAAGATTTAATGGATCTGTTATATTGTGGAAAACATCCATTAACAATCTTACAATAGGTCGTAGAAACCCGCTAAATTTGAAAAAAAAGTGAAGCATGCTGAGCATTGACCCCAAATCAATTACCACACAAAAGGTTCATCAATATTTGCTGGGTGCTGTTTGTCCGCGACCGATCGCTTTTGCCTCAACGATCGACGAGCACGGCACTCCAAACTTGGCCCCCTTCAGTTTTTTCAATGTGTTCAGCGCAAATCCACCCATTTTGATCTTTTCCCCTGCAAGATCCGGAAGAACGAACACAACGAAGGATACTTTCAACAATGTCAAACAAGTTCCCGAGGTGGTGATCAACATGGTCAATTACGACCTGGTCCATCAGATGAGCCTTGCAAGCTCTCCTTATGCTCCTGGAACAGATGAATTCATCAAATCGGGTCTGACACCGCTGGCATCAGAAAAGATCAAGCCTTTCAGAGTGGCTGAATCGCCCCTTCACTTCGAGTGCATTGTAAAAGATATTATTGAGCTTGGCTCGGAGGGAGGTGCTGGAAATCTTGTGATCTGTGAAGTTGTCCAGATGCATATTAAAGAATCACTCCTTGACCATAACGGCATGATCGATCAGCAGAAGATCGATCTCGTAGCAAGGATGGGCGGCAATTGGTATTGCAGAACAGATGATCGTTCCATGTTCGAGGTAGAAAAACCTATAACCACTTGTGGGATCGGTTATGATCGTATCCCGGAAGATATTCGGAACAGCAAACTACTCACAGGAAATGATCTCGGACAACTCGGGGGTATCGAAGTGCTTCCGGATGAAACGAACGTAAATGAGTATAAGCTTTTGGAACTTAGTGAACTTTTCTTAACTTTAGGTGATGAACCGGTCGAGTTGGAAAGAGCGCTGCACCAGCGTGCCAAGGACTTGCTGTCAGATAACAAACTGGAAGAGGCTTGGATGACTTTGTTGTCGTTCAACAATGGATAGAAACAAACAATAACCAAATAAATAAGATCTATGTTTAAATTACAGGGAACCGTGAAGGTGGTGAACAATACTGTTCAGGTGTCGGAGAAATTTTCAAAGCGTGAATTCGTTGTGACAGAATCCAACGGAATGTACCCGCAGGATATTCTTTTTCAGGCTACACAGGATAAATGTGCCATTCTTGATACTGTCAATGTCGGCGAACAAGTGGAGGTATCATTCAATCTGCGTGGACGCGAATGGGTTAGTCCACAAGGTGAGACAAAATATTTTAATACTTTGGAAGCCTGGAAGATCGATAAGGTCGGGGCAACTGCTCCTCAGGGGATTCCACAGGGGGGGCCAACTGCAATGAACCTTGATCCTATTCCGAGTGCTCCCGCGGCTACCTTCGCAACAGAAAGTGAGGATGATGACCTTCCGTTCTGATAAAAGAAATTCTATTTAAGAGCCGGGCCATTCGTCCGGCTTTTTTATTTCTGATCTAAAAAACAACAACACCAGCAACTAGTAATGTTAGCTGCACCAAAAATATCATTAGACCGAATACCAATCCCTTCTTTCCGGACCTCAAAAGTTTCACAAACCCAACCTTCAAACCTATTGCAGCCATTGCGATTGTAAGAATAAGCTTACCGACCAGATCCATTGCACTTGTAATAACAAGAGGAATATCCACTAAAGAAATGAATAATGTGATGAAAATAAATCCGATCAAATACCACGGTAAGCGAAAATGCTCTTTCCAGCTCGAAGCCGTTTGTCGGTTTATCAGGTAATTGAATAAGATAAGTCCAGGCGTCAATAGGGCTACTCGCGCTAATTTAATCGTAATGGAAGCTTCTCCTACTTCCTGAGAAATACCATACCCGGCACCGGCAACATTACCAACTGAATGCAGAGATCCGCCAATCAATAGACCGGCATCCTTCACATCAAGATCGAAGTTTAACAGCACAACCGGCAGTAACAACATTCCGACTGCCCCGAACAAGTTTACGGCTGCCATCGCGATGGCAACATCCTCCTTGTCTTTGCTCACGCTAGAGGACAGTGCCGCGATTGCCGATGATCCACATACAGCGGTTCCAAATCCAATGAGCCACCCCGTTGAACCGGGACACCTGAATTCTTTAGCGAGAAAAAATGTCAGTAAAACAATTGAAAAAAGCACAAGTGCAACTATGGTAAAACTTTCCGCTCCCAGTGCAGTTAAGTGTCTGTAATCGATACTGAAAGCTAAAAAAATAATCGATAACTCTAGCAGCTTGTTACTAGTGAATGTAACACCTGTGGACCATGTTTCCGAAAATGTTGTTAGATTCCCTACAACGATCCCCAACAACAAAGCAATGATCACACTATTGAAAGATGTCGGTGTGAACTTTCCTATTGCCAGAGATAGACCGCCGATCACAACTGAAAGCAAGACACCCTTGTATTCAGCGCGGATCCGTTGGATCATTGACGTACGATCTTACCAGACCAACCCGTTATTCCTCCCTGAAGATTGTAAACGTGCTGAAAACCTTGATTGACCATCGTTTCAGCTGCGCGCATACTCCGACCGCCGCTCCGACAATACACTATGTATGTTGCAGACTTATCAAGTTTTGCCAGCTCTGCAGAAAAATCATTACCGTTCACATCAATGAACTTTGAAGTACCGTCAATGTATCCTTCAGCCACTTCAGCCGGTGTGCGTACATCAAGGATGATCGCATTTTGTTCTTTTCGAACTGTCTCTAATTCGGCGGCTGTTGTCTGCTTTATTGGGGCTATCTGGATCTGCTCCGTTCCAGTAGAATTACCTTCACTTACTGCAGGTTCTTCGGTAGAGGAACATGCTACCATCCCTATTAATGCTAGAGGGACAATACTCGTTGAAATTAATTTTAACATCGTTCACTGTTTTGACAAATATATGCAAACGCTGTAAAGAGGTATGTGACCTTAGATACAAATCAAAGACTCTTCACTCGAAAAGCCAGTAAGTGAAAATTCTTTGAGTTCCTTAGATTTTTAAGCCGATCTAATCAACGGATCACGCTGATGGTCTTGCTCCAAATATGATTTTTTCCCTGGACCTTGATCAGGTAAGTGCCCTCGGCCAAAGAACGTGTATCAAGCTGAAAACTTCCTTCAACAATCGAATTTTCATCAATCTTACTTAAGAACACCGACTGACCTTCGGAAGTAAACAACTCAAGATGGATGTCACCATCAGAAAATGATTTATCCATATAAACAACCAACTGATCAGATGTTGGATTAGGGAAGATCCTCAAGTCCGACACTTCTGAGAGATCAACAGAAGCGGCTGTACTAAAATTGTGAAATGTGACAACATCCCCTGAAGTTCGCGGAATAACCAATGTATCATTAGTTGTATTGTAATAAATGTCCGCCCCCTGTGTCACACCCGACAAGACCTGTTGCTGATTGGTGAAATCGCTGTCGAAACGAAAGACACCTGACTGCGACCAAGAAGAAACATAGTATCTCCCAGCGCCGTCCCTGGCGATCCCATCCACATTGCCGAGATTCGTTGTTGTAATGATCGAAACGCTGGAGTCAGCGAGACTAACCGCCTTGATTGGTGCAGAAGTGCCCCAACTCACAAATAGGAGTCGGTTGTTCGATCCGTCGTACCACATTCCATTCGGCTGGGTTCCTGTGCTGTTCACCATGACATTTGATGTCAAGGTTAGCGTATTGATCCTATAAATCTTATTCGCGCTGAAATCACTGACAAACAAGAACTGCGAACCATCACTGGTAATGCCATTCAGAAAGCTGCCTCCGACATTGATCGTATTGACTAAAGCACCGGTGGAGAGGTCAAAACTTTTCATGTTGCCACCGTCACAAACCCATAATTTTCCGTTCAGTATCTCAAGCCCGGCAGGGCTGCTTACTCCGGTTGCAAAGAGCGTTGGGGTTTCGCCGGGAACCAATGATTGAATACTAACCGGGTTCGCTCTGTTCGAAACGAGATAGCGATCGTTTGCCGCATCATACTCGACGCTCTCCGGGTTGTTGATATTTTGAGATCTGACGATCGTTAAAAATGAAACTGCAATGACAACAAACAGTATTTTCAGCATAGATATCGTTTTTTAAAGGTCTAAACATACAAAAATTAAGCTCATCAGGATCGAATCTGCACAAATCCGGCATTTCCTTGTCTATCTTTGCGTCCTCAAATTTCGAATGAATGATCTCAGTTAATGGCCTTACCGTCGAATTCAGTGCCCGGACCCTTTTCAAGGATGTCAATTTTGTTATCAATCCGAGCGATAAAATTGCACTCATGGGTAAGAATGGCGCGGGAAAGTCGACGATGATGAAGATCATTGCCGGTCTGCAGCAGCCGAACAAAGGAAGTGTTCAATGTGGTCCGGATACAAAGATCGCCTACCTTCCCCAGCATCTGCTTACCGAGGATAACTGTACGGTATTCGAGGAAACTTCCAAGGCTTTCGGTGAGATCCTTGCCATGAAGAACGAGATCGAGCAACTGAACAGTGCCCTGGAAACACGCACGGATTATGAATCCGATGGATACATGAAACTCATCGAACGTGTTGCCGAACTGGGAGAGAAATACTATGCGATAGAGGAGACTAATTTCGATGCAGAGGTGGAAAAGGCGTTGATCGGTCTTGGTTTCAAGCGAAGTGACTTTACAAGGAGTACTAAAGAGTTCAGTGGTGGTTGGCGTATGCGCATAGAGTTGGCGAAGATCCTTCTGCAAAAACCTGATCTTGTTTTGTTGGACGAACCAACCAATCACATTGATATTGAATCAGTGATCTGGCTGGAGGACTTCCTAAAAAACAAAGCCAAAGCAGTGATCGTCATTTCGCATGATAAAACCTTTATCGACAACATCACGAACCGTACTATTGAGGTCACAATGGGACGGATCTATGATTACAAGGCTAATTACTCCCATTACCTTGTGTTGCGGGAAGAACGCAGAGCACAACAGCAAAAAGCGTATCAAGAGCAACAAAAGATGATCAATGAAACAAAACGATTCATTGAACAGTTCAAGGGTACCTATTCAAAAACCAACCAGGTAAGCTCGCGGCAGCGTATGTTGGAAAAACTGGACATCATAGAAGTTGACGAGATCGACAATTCAGCCATATCGCTTCGATTTCCTCCTTCTCAGCGATCAGGTGATTTTCCGGTAACGGCCAGAGACCTGAGTAAATCCTATGGCGAAAAGACCGTTTTCAATAATGCCAACATGTCCATCGCCCGCGGGGAAAAGGTTTGTTTTGTGGGAAGGAACGGTGAAGGAAAATCGACTATGATCAAAGCCATTATGGGAGAGATAGACTTCGATGGCCATTGCGAGCTGGGGCATAATGCCAAGGTGGGTTATTTCGCTCAGAACCAGGCCTCATTGCTTGATGCAGAGCTCACTGTCTTTGAAACTGTAGACAATGTAGCCGAAGGTGAGATCCGGAAAGACATTAAAAATATTCTCGGAGCTTTCATGTTCTCAGGCGATGCGATCGATAAAAAAGTAGGCTTTCTGTCGGGTGGTGAACGCACGCGTCTAGCCATGGTGAAACTGCTGCTGGAGCCCGTAAATGTGTTGATTTTGGATGAACCTACGAATCATCTCGATCTGCGATCAAAAGACGTATTGAAAGATGCCTTGAAGAAATTCGATGGCACGTTGATCCTCGTATCACATGACCGTGCATTTTTGGAAGGACTTGCCAATAAAGTATTCGAATTCAAGGATCAACGGGTGATCGAGCATTTCGAAACAATCGATGAATTCCTGGAGCGGAATCGAATAGAACAGATCAAGCATTTGGATCTATGATCCGTAATAAACAAATCAACAAGAAGATCCGATTTAGTTGATAGACCAGTAATGATAGGTTTTCCATTAACCCATCTTATATCTGTTCACTTTTAAAAGTCCAAAAACTTACTTTTCCACATCATCTTGGTTGGATAAACGGAAAAAGCAAGTGCTATAAACACGGTAAAAAGAACCCCCGCCAGCGTTAAATGAAAAACGGAAAAGAGGAAATGAACGGGAGACACCTTGAAACCGGCCATGGCTCCTGCAAGCACAACTGATAATAAAACCGCCAATATTCCGATCGAAACCAGACCAGTTGTGACATTTCGGAACGGAAAAGCCTGAATTTTTCGCCAACCATTGAATTCACCTCCCCACTTGTGAATGAACAGGTATTTATCTTTTGACAGCTCAGCCAGAAGGATCGGATCTTTATCGATATATCCAAGCTCGAAGAATTCTCCGGGGGCAATAATTCGCAGTCGCCTAAATCTCGTCCGATAGCGTGATTCCAGTGCCGAAAGTTCAAGTCGCGCAGCCTCAGGAACTTCTCCTTTGAACAACTCAAGATCCAAAAAACGCAGACGGTAACGCACACAGATCTTTTCAATGGTTTCCATTGAAAAAATACGGTATTGCTCGTTTTTCAAAAGTTCCTTGTGCAATTCTGTGGAACTTTGGAGCAACTCGTTCACCTCGTCCAAAAGTTGTGCTTGTTGCTGCCTTTCCTCGAGTGAAAGGGCTTCCAGTAATATGGGAGATGTATACATGACCTTGAATTTTCAACTTTAAAACTACCAAAGCCACCAATTGGTTCGATGCTCTTCGAAATTTAATAATTTGTCTCTAGTTTCCGTCCTTTCCAGATCGGTTTGTACCAGTACATCATGAACAAAATGACAAAAGAATAGATCGGAAAAAACAGTTCGTAAAAGGGAACGAACAGCCACGAACGAACTCTTCTGCTACGATTAAAGAAAGGAAGGAATATCAGCATGTCAGCAGCTGTTTTAGCGACGTAGAAACGTGCCGCTAAACCCCATGAATCCCTCATGGCTGCGTAAATTAGAATCACAACGAAAGAAATGGTAAAAAGAAATTGAATGATACTTAATGCCGTGCTCAAATGATCCCTGACATCTCCCGTTTTCGCTATCCATCGCAAGCGCTGGTGAAGAAACTCCTGCAAAGTCTGCGGTGTCTCCGTATGAACTGCATAAGAATGTGCCGAGACCAGACGAACTTTAGCATCTGCCATGCGAAAATCTCTCAGTAGATATATATCATCTCCACTCGGCATGTGGGCGTGAGTATGCAAACGATCGAATTGATTGAAAGCCTGCCTTCGGAACAATAAGTTAGCACCACTTGCTATGATCGGCCTTTTCAAACCAGCCAGTCCCATATTCACGGCGTTCACCAAAAGAAGATCGACCTCGTACACATGTTCATGGAATCGTTTGGCGATCATCACTGCCGGCAGAATGTACATATCCGCCTGACTCAATCTCGAAATGTGCAAAAAATAATCCGGATTCAACGCAACATCTGCATCTAACGTGAGAATGAAGGACGATTCTGAATGAACTACCGCTTGTCGAATAGCTGCTTTTTTACCCTGTGTTCCTTCCGGAAGAGATTCGATCCGATAAGGCACCGAAACCGGGAGTCCTTTGATCAGTTCCACTGACCGATCATTTGAATGATCATCCACGAAAATAAATTCCTTCGGGAAGTAGCTCAATTCACTGATGGTTCGGAGCAAAACATCAATTCGTGCCTCTTCATTCCTGAAAGGAATAATAACGACAAGCTCAGCTATATCGATGTGATCTTGTGGATTTCCAAAGTAACCTGCTTCGCGCATTCGTTGGACAAAATAACCGAACAGCACGAGAATTAAAGCAAACGAAACATACAGCAACATGAAGAAAACTACGGCAGTCATAAAGCAGGACTTTTTTTCAGAATAAACAAAGCTACTAAAGTTGGAAGCAATAGGTTAACGATCCAGATGAATATGCTTGCTTGTATGATTGCCGCTGCAGATAATCCTGCAAAACCCAGAACCCAGAGGGCTATTGAGTCTCTGACAACAAGCTTTCCCAGAAACAAAGATGGCACGCAGGTTAACCATCCATAGTATTGCCAGATC
>JBKCAB010000284.1:0-9854 GCA_046307935.1 Bacteroidota bacterium
CGGGGTGGACGAACCTCTGGTGTACCTGTTGTGGCGCCAGCTGCATCGCAGGGTAGCTATGTTCGGATGAGATAAGCGCTGAAAGCATCTAAGCACGAAACTCGCCTCAAGATGAGATTTCTTTTAAGGGCCGTGGAAGACGACCACGTTGATAGGCTACAGGTGTAAAGATGGTAACATCAAAGCCGAGTAGTACTAATTACCCGTAGACTTATAATTTCTGATCTTCAAAATATTACTGCTTCAATCATCCGATAGTCAAGACTTAAAACATTAAGACTTAAGGATAAAAAGATTCTAAGACATAAAGATAATAAGACGCTAAGACTTGATATTTGGAAAAAGGACATGGTCCTCACATCCTAATATCTTCTAGTCTTAATATCCTAAAGTCCTAAAATCCTAAGATCCAACAAAGTCGAAGACTTTAGGTGTCTATAGCAACGAGGTCCACCTCTTCCCATTCCGAACAGAGAAGTTAAGCCCGTTAGCGCTGATGGTACTGCCCTTTTGAGGGTGGGAGAGTAAGTCGATGCCACTTTTATAGAAGCCTCTCAGGAAACTGGGAGGCTTCTTTGTTTAAAAATTTTCCATCAAAAGGGCAGTAATGTCCGCCGCGCGTGTCTGCCTTTGGAGCAGTGGATGTGAGAGAGTCACGGGTAGCTAACTATACATCAACGTCGCTTTATAAAATCCCCCACATTACAGAACAGTACTTTTTGAATGCCAGATCTGGTTCCTCCAGAATATATGAGAAACTCTATCGCATGTTCGAAATATCTCGAACACTGAAATTCGCGAATTTTGATGTCAATAATCAATAATAATTAATTCAGACTTTTGTAATTACTGATCCGTATTGCTAAAGTGATTAATTAATAAAAACAGAGTTTAGCATCGATTATGTCTCATTACTTATGTGGTAAATCACCTTGCCTATCTAAAAATTACATAAACCTTTTAGTTATCTTATTGAAAAGATAATATTCTTGTTGACTTGTATTCATACCTCTTCTTAAAATTTGTATCCTGTCAAACCCGGTAAGTCAAAAGTTCATGACTTAAAACTATAGATGAGATGTCAAAACAAGTAAGTAGGATTTTATCGATTCTGATTTTAATGGATATTTTCATTTGTCAGGGGAATGCTCAAACTAATCTTACACCCGGTGACATTGCAGTTATTGCAATTAAAACGAGTGCAGGAACAGATCCAGGGAATGATGCGGTTAAGCTCTTAACCCTTGTCGATTTAGCGTGTAATACAAAGTTTATTATCACAGATAATAACTGGAGGAATACAGGAACCTGGTATTGTAATAATGATGAATTCGCAATAGAAGTAACTGTTAATTCTCGCATTGTAGCTGGTAGTGTAATCTATATTGATGTAGATAATTCTGGCGGGATTATTACTTCATCAACCGGATCTGCCTCAAAAGTTTCATTAGGAGGCGATTGGGGTACTAATTTCGGATTAAACAGTGGGGGTGATAATGTGATTATTTTACAGGGTGATCGTATTAATCCTTCTTTCATATTCGCATTAAGGCACAATGGAACATTTACAAGCGGTGGAGATTGTGTCTCTAAAGATAATACTGCGTTGCCTACCGGACTAAGCTTAGGAACATCTGCAATTCAAATGCCCTCAACGTCGAATCAATGGCACTACAACTGCATAGGATCGATAACAGCCGGAACTAAAGCGAGTTTAAGAACAGCCATTTCAAATGTTACAAACTGGACAAATTCAGCGGGTCAATCATGGAATACAAACTCATGTTTTTTTTCTGTTTCGGATCAATTCCCAATCAGCGGAGTACTGGCTGTATCAGGTCCTGGATGCGGTTGCCTCAGCGGATGTAATCTCAATGCATTGGGTGGTGTAAATTGTAGCCCTTCGGTAGCTGGTGACTGCAGTTCTGGTTATCAGACAATGACTAGAGATATTACTGTTCCTGCAGGTTGTACATATACGGTTTATGCAACGATGCGGCCTTGGTTAGGTTGTGGTTCATCAGGCGGTGACGGAGGTATTACTGGTGATCAGCTTAAGGTTGATATACCCTCAGGTTCTAAATCAAATCAGACGGGATCTAGTAATGCAAGTTTGAATGATAATTTCACCTTGATTGGTCCGGGTGTAATCAGAATATCGGGTAGATCAAACAGGGCAGATGAAATAATTGTCTATAAAACAGTAACATCTGAAACAACGAGTAGCTGTTCTGCCTGCGCCATACCACTCCCGGTAGAATTTATTGATTTTACTGTGGAAAATGAAAAAAACAGTGCAGTCCTTGACTGGGTAACTGCCTCCGAACAAAATTCATCTCATTTTTTGGTTGAACGCTCACAAAATGGTTTGGTTTGGGAATATTTTTCAATGATTCCGGCTAGTGGTAATTCAACTGAGACTATTGCTTATCGACTTTACGATTTAAGTCCATTGAATGGAGTATCTTATTATCGTTTGACACAATTTGATCAAGATGGCGAATATGTTGTTTTGGCTATTCGATCGCTCATACGTGATTTCAATCGAAAAGTAATCCGCTGTGTCAACTTGTTCGGTCAAGCCATTGATTGCCAGTCTGAAGGACATGTAATTCTTCACTATGATAATGGAGAAATAGAAAGAACCTATCATTAACAATTAATTCACTCAGATAATACAGAGTGATCAAATATTAAATTATTCCTTTATACATGTTGAACATTCAAGTCATTTTCTCATGTGAATTTTGAAAAAAATTATGAAACATGAGAAAATTCGTTACAATGAGTGTTGCAATCGTTCTTACTTTTTTTGCAAGTTCTCAGTCCAATGTTTGTTTTTGGGATTTTAACTCTTCACCTTCCGACGGAAATGCTGGTACAGGTGTGATTGTACCAATATCTGGCACAGGTTCAATCATTAACATAGGCGGAACAACTACTGCCTTTGCAACAGGTAATTCGAATGATCTAAACGTCTCGGATAATTCAGGATTGAACGTTTCAACCTGGCCTGCACAGGGAACCAACCCAAAGACTGCCGGAGCTCAATTCGATGCCAACACAACAGGATATAATAGAATTGGAATAGAGTTTTGGCAACGTCTGAGCAATACTGCCGCTAATACATGGGTTCTTCAATATACTCTTGACAATACTGGACTTAGTACAGGTGGTTCTGTAGTTTGGACAGATGCGACGACCTATACCTTCACTCCTCAGCCAACCGGAACAGGTGATACATGGTATTTCCGATCATTCAGCTTCGCGACAGTTGGTGCATTGAGCAATAATCCGAATGCAGGTTTCAGGGTAGTTTCGGATTTCGATCCTTCCGCCGGTGCATATCTTGCGGCAAGGTCAACCAGTACTTATGGAACAACCGGAACCTCACGTTTTGACCTTGTCAGGATATTTGAGGTAGCCCCGGATGTTTCGATCGCTTCAGCAAACAATTTTGCTCAGTATGCAGAAAATATTGGGAGCATTAACATACCGATCACTGTGGCTAATGCGAATCAAGCTCCCATTAATTTGACGTTTTCTTTTTCTACATATACGAATGCTATAGAAGGCGCTGACTTTACTTGGAATAACAGTTTCAATATTCCTGCGAGTCAGAACGGTGTGTTCAATTTTCCACTAACGATAGTCGATGATGCGCTGGCCGAAAACGCAGAACGGATCGTTATTAAAGTGAATTCGAATACGAATGCTAATGTTTCCTTAACAAATAATTATCAGATCATCTTTATAAGGGACAATGACTATTTAGCTCCGGTTCCTACGAATGAATTGAATTTAAGCTTATTGTCCAGCTTTTCCAATGGCGCAGCTGGCACAAATTCTGCAGAAATTATTGCGTTTGATCCTTCAAATGACCGACTTTACATCGCAAATAGTGTTGGACAAAAGTTAGATATTGTAAATTTTTCAAATCCATCGACGCCAGTCCTGCTGAATTCAATTTCTTTAACCCCGTACGGAAATGTAAATTCTGTGGTTGCGCGTAATGGATTTGTTGCAATGGCAGTTGAAAGTGTTCCTGCTCAGAATAATGGAAAAGTTGTCATTCTCGATGGTTCTGGAACGTTTGTGAACCAAGTGGATGTTGGTGCAATGCCAGATATGATCACCTTCAACCGCGACTACTCAAAGCTTTTAACAGCAAACGAAGGAGAGCCAAACAATGATTACAGCATCGATCCGGTTGGTTCAGTCTCGGTTATTGATTTAAGCCCGGGATTTTCGGCCATCACCAACGCAAATGTAACAACCATCGGATTTACCGCATACAATGGTCAGGAGGCTGCTTTGCGTGCACAAGGGATCAGAATATTTTCAACCAGTGCAAGTGTCGCACAAGATCTGGAGCCAGAGTATATCGCGGTATCCGAGAACAATACAAAAGCGTTTGTTACGCTTCAGGAAAATAATGCGCTGTTAACGATTGACCTTACTACCAACACGATTGAATCACTATTACCCCTTGGTTATGCCTCTTATGCAACTGGTACAGGGAATGCCTTGGACGCCTCAGACCAAAGTGGAGCAGTGCTGATCACCGGGGATCTTCCTGTTAAGGGAGCCTATATGCCTGATGCCATCACTCAGGTAACAATAGGGGGACAATCTTATCTGCTGACGGCAAATGAAGGTGATTCAAGAGAGTTTGGATCTGTAGTTGATGCCAACAGGATTTCATCCGCAACATTCAATAATTTGGATGCTGCTGCATTTCCAGATCAGAATATACTCCGAAACAACAGATTCCTCGGTCGTTTGAGTGCCCTGAAATATTCAGGTGACACAGACGGAGATGGCGATTACGATGAACTGCATATTATGGGTGGAAGATCATTTAGTATATGGAATGCTTCCACGGGTTCACTGGTGTTTGATTCTAAGGGACTTATAGAAAAGATTACTGCACAACATCCGGTATTCGGCGCAATTTTCAACGCTTCAAACAGCATCGGTATACCTGCAGCTAAGAACCGGAGCGATGACAAAGGACCAGAACCTGAGGGTATAGCCGTTCAGCAATTCGATGGAAATACCTATGCATTTGTTTCACTTGAGCGAATAGGTGGTGTCATGGTGTTTAAGATCAATGATCCAAGCAACCCCATTTACGTTGGTTATCACAACAACCGATCAACAACCGTTTCCGGACCGGACCTTGGTGCTGAAGGAATTATAACCATTTCAGCGGCAGATTCACCCAATGGCAACGACTTAGTGATTCTCGCAAACGAAGTCAGCTCCACACTTTCCATTTATCAAATGCAGACATGTGCTCAAGCTTCCGGGGCAGTTATCTCCAGTGCTGACAATACGATCTGTCCAGGTCAGTCTACTCAATTGATCATTCCGGGAGCATCTTCAACTACCTACCAATGGTACAGAAATGATCAGTTGGTTCCTAATGCTACATCTAACAATTTAGCAGTGAATCAAGCAGGCAACTATTCGGTGGTAGCTAACAATAGCATTCTTGGTTGTAGTGACGAGTCAGCGGATTACATTGTGAGTTTGAATCCAGCGCCAAGTGTTAGTGCAGGCAACGATCAAACCATTTGTGCGGGTATTCAAGTTGCCCTGAATGCTTCCGGTGCAAATACGTACACCTGGAACAACGGTGCAGTTGGTTCAAATGTTATGGTGAATACAGTCAATCAAAACTATTCAACGGTCTACACAGTAACGGGAACGGACGCTTCAACTGGTTGTTCAGCTTCTGATCAGGTAACGGTTTTTGTTAATGCCCTTCCAAACGTAAGTGCGGGTGCTGATGTTGTATCCTGTGATAACGAATTAATCACTTTGTCAGCTTCAGGTGCACTCAGTTATAGTTGGACAGGTGGTGTTGAGGATGGTATTCCTTTCAGTTTGGCACCCGGTACAGCATCTTATGTCGTTACAGGTACCGATGTTAATGGATGTGAATCAAGTGATGAAGTACTTGTAACGATTTTCGCAGCTCCTGTGGTTTCTGCAGATTCTGACCTTTCAGTTTGCCCAAGTGAAACTCCTGTTTTATTGACGGCCGCTTCAAATCAACAGAATACATCCTTTGTATGGAACGGAGTCCAAGTTGGAGGAACACTCTTTGCCAGTGCTTCCGGAGTATATATTGTGGAAGGAACTAATGAGAATGGATGTTCGTCCAATGCATCGGTTGAATTAACCGTATTTCCTTTGGTAACTGTCGATGCAGGTGATCAATTATCGGTTTGTTCTGATGATCTCCCTCTGGAGCTCATTGCCACAACGTCAGAGATAGTTTCATCCTATGATTGGAGCACAGGAGAAACTAATCAGACCATTGAAGTTAATGCATCCGGAGTTTATCAGGTTGCAGTTACAGATTTAAATGGTTGTGATATCATTGACGATGTAACGGTTAGTGTTCTTTCTTCACCAACCGTGAATGCCGGTGAGGACCAAACGGTGTGCGAAGAGGATCTCCCTGTCACTCTGAATGCTACAGGTTCCGGAGTGAGTATTGAATGGAGCAATGGTGTTCAAACTCCGCTTAATACTGTTGAAGTTGCAGGTAATTACTCTGTAACGGTGACTGCCGCTAACGGTTGTCAGGCAACGGATGACGTCGAGCTTACCATCGAATCTTGCCTGGCACTGGATGAAATTGTTTCTTCGTTTAAGGTGTACCCGAACCCGACCACTGACCACTTGAACATTGAATGTTCTGCTGAATGGTCCGGTACTCTTAAGGTATTTTCTTCAGAAGGTAAAGAGTTGATCAAACGAGTGGTTGTCGGTCAAAAATCACTTTCCATAGATGTTAAGGATTTAAGTTCGGGTGTCTATGTCATTCAGACGGAGTCAGATTCCGGAGGTTCCAATTTCGTGGTTATAAAACAGTAACCAAAACTACATGGATCCCGGCGAATAACCGGGATCTTCTTTTTTAACACGGTGAATTTGATAAGTTCTTGAGGCTTAACAGGGCCTTAAAATTGAAGCCAATATCCAGCCATACCTTTACGTTAAAACATTACCACTGCAGAAAAATGGAAAGAAGGAATGTAGAGCTTGTAGTACTTTCCGATGTACACTTAGGAACTTACGGATCCCGTGCAACAGAATTGATCAATTACTTGGAATCAATACGTCCGGAAATATTGGTTTTGAACGGAGATATCATTGACATGTGGCAATTCAGCAAACATTATTTTCCGGTTTCCCATATTCAGGTAATCCGTTCGGTGATTGAGCTGATGGCGCTCGGAACGAAGGTTTTCTACATCACAGGAAACCATGATGAGGGACTTCGGAAGTTTAAAGGAATGGAACTTGGCAATTTCCGAGTCGTCAATAAACTCCTGCTCGATCTGCCAACAGGAAAGGCATGGATCTTTCATGGAGATGTGTTCGATACTACCATGAAACATTCGAAGTGGGTTGCAAAACTGGGAGGAAAGGGATATGACCTTTTGATCTTGCTCAATACATGCATGAATTGGATTAGTGAACGGATGGGAAAAGGAAAGATCTCCTTTTCAAAGAAAGTGAAAGACAGCGTCAAGGGCATTGTTAAACATATCAACAACTTCGAAGAGACGGCAGCTGAAATAGCAATGGATAATGGTTATGCATTCGTCGTTTGTGGGCATATTCACCAACCGAAAGTGAGGGTTTTCAATCGTGAAGATGGAACTAGTGTTACTTACCTCAATTCCGGTGATTGGGTTGAAAATATGACTGCGCTTGAGTACAATGGGCATGTTTGGCATCTCATCGCGTACTCAGAACTATTCAAAGAAGAGCCGGTACAGAGGGCGTATGCAAGGCTACAGCCTGATTATGCGGCGCTACTGAAAGACATCATGAATCCCGAATTAATGAACTGATGCGTGTACTATATGCTATTCAAGGAACCGGAAACGGTCATTTGAGCAGAGCACAGGAATTAATCCCTGCCTTAAAAAAATATGCTCATGTCGATGTATTGATCAGTGGGAATCAGAGCCAATTGACTACTGACCTGGAATTCCGATATATTATGAACGGACTTACATTCGTTCAGGGGACAAAAGGAAACATTTCATGGAGTGGTACACTTAAGAATTTTCGAGTCCGCGATTTCTACAGAGCGATACGTTCATTACCCGTTGAAATGTATGATCTCATCATAACGGATTTTGAACCTGTAAGTGCATGGGCAGGACGATTGAAGGGTGTTCCAACCGTGGAGCTCAGTCATCAGGCTGCTGTGATCCATCCGGGCTCGCCAAAACCTGATAAATTAGCTCTACTAGGGAAGTTTGTACTTAATAATTATTGTCCGAGCTCATCTAAGTTTGGTTTACATTTCGATAAGTACGCTCCATCGATCTTTACCCCGATTATTCGTCGATCAGTTCGGAATTTGACACCTGTTGATGGATCCTTCAATGTTGTTTATTTGCCGGCATACGGAGATTCGCAGATTCATCACTTTCTGAAACAATTCGATAGTGAGTGGCATGTCTTTTCAAAACATTCCAAATCCGTCAGAAGACTAGGAAATGTAGTTTTTCATCCAATTGAACAGAAAGTTTTCATTTCTTATCTGGAGCAGTGTGGTGGAGTTCTTTGTGGTGCCGGATTTGAGTTACCTGCAGAGGCAATTTACCTCGAAAAGAAGTTATTGGTCATTCCACTGGCCGGGCAGTATGAACAGTCTTGCAATGCTCAGGCATTAAGGGAGTTAGGTTTTGATGTAATGGACAGTCTTGACCTTATTCATTACAGGAAAGTACAGAAGTGGTTGAATACTGATTTTCAATGCAATTTGAACTACTCAGATAATACGGACCTGATTGCCCAAAAGGTGCTGAATGTTTCTGATCGCATGTTACAGAACGCAGAGGAGAATTCGATCCAATACTCCGGTTTGACCTCGCGATTGGTATAGGTTCTTCTATTCCGTCTCATTACAATCTGAGCGTATCACTTTGATCATTTCTGATTCCAGCCCTTCATTTTTAGTTCGGGTTTTACCAGTACAGTATGAAGATCATTTTATCGGAATCCCCCGCGATGAATATAGCCCCGAACCATGTCCCTTGCTGATGTCCAGGCTGAAGGTGAAGGTGCTGCCCACACCAACCGTACTGCGGACAGAGATCGTTTGTCCATGTGATTCTATAATATGCCTCACGATCGCAAGACCCAAACCAGAACCGCCTTCATGACGATTTCGGCTTTTTTCCACCCTGTAAAATCGCTCGAACAGACGCGGTAAATGCTTCTCTTCAATGCCCGGCCCATCATCGGAAACTTCCGTTGTAACAATATCATCGATCACATAATATCGGAGTGTAGTTGTTCCTCCGTCTTTTCCGTAAAAGATCGAATTACCGATGAGATTGGTAAGTACTTGTGCTATCTTGTTCCGATCAGCATCAACAATGATAGGACTATATTCTTTGGCGAATTTGATGGAAATGTTCTTTTCCTTTGATAGAATGTCAAAAGAGTCGACAATCTCACTTGTGAGCTCAAACAGATCAAATGGACGCCTATCGAGCTTGAAACCTTCGATTTCCAACTTGGTGATCTGATCCAGATCCTCCAGTATGCTGGTCATTCTGTCCGTAGCTTTGGACGCCCGTTCCAGGAATAACCTGTTGACCTTCTGATCCTCCAGTCCGCCTTCGAGCAGTGTGAGAACATAACCTTGAATCGCAAAGACAGGTGTTTTCAATTCATGGGCAAGATTACCTAAGAATTCCTTCCTGAATTCCTCCTGCTCCTTGAGCCGGTTGATCTCCACATTTCGCTCTTCCGTCCACTTTTTTGTTTCTTTTTCTGCGTTCGCGATGACATCATCTGTTATTTTGAAA
>JBKCAB010000285.1:0-2430 GCA_046307935.1 Bacteroidota bacterium
GGGAATCCTAAAAAATACGTTCTTTCGTAAAACCATGCTTATGAAAACGTTCCTGGCCGCCTCGGCCATCCTTTGTTTTTGCCTGGCACACGCCCAGCAGACCGACACCACCTTTCAAAAGGTCTTTTACTCGCCACAAGCGGCCTACATGGCAAAAACGCTTGCAGCGCTGGAGGATGACGGAGTAATGATCCTGGGAGAACTGGGCTGGGGCATGGGAGCACTGACCAGGGTGGATTCAGCAGGAACACAGCTCTGGACAAAAAGGTACGGCTCTTCTGATCAGGAGATCAATACGAATCTTCACCTGAAGGATATGATCAAAACGCATGACACGGCATTTGTTTCAGTTGGGTACGTTCTGGAGACCAGCAACAGCGAGGCCTATATGGCAGTCATGAAAACAGACCTTTACGGAGATACGGTATGGACGGCAAGATTCAATAAGTCCGTAGTGGAGACGATGACGGCAACAGCTGTTTCTGAGGGAGTGGATTCGAGCATTTTTCTCTGTGGTTATGGTTTTCAGAATGGAAAAGGTTACCTGTTGAAACTGGATAGTCTTGGGACTCTGCTTTGGGGAAAGGAGCTTGCTGAGTCCGGATCGATAGAACCCTATGGAGTTACCCAACTTTCAGACGGTACCATCGTCATGGTTGGAAACCGAACAGCTGGTATACCTGGGCAGGGTGGATTTATACTGATTCTGGATTCCGACGGAAATGTACAATCCGCAAGATCCATCAGTAACGCATACCTGTTAGATATTATCGATCATGAAGGTAATCTTTACCTGTTGGCTTCTTCAGGAGGAACGATCTCCTTGATCAAGATGGATTATTCGGGAAATCTGATCTGGAAGAAAGGGTATTACTACACCAATGTTCTGGATTACTCCCGAAAGCCGTATATACGAACTCTTTCTGACGGGAATCTCATGGTGATGTATGGAGACCGCTGGTATACTACCCACCTGATGATACTGGACCAGGACGGGAATATCCAGGTTATGCAGCAGCATATGTTTGGAGGCAGTGATGTGCTTGAGACAAAGAAGAAGGGCTTGTTCATGATCGGTTATGGACCGCTGTATGGTGTCAGAATGCTGGGCTACGACCACACGGGACTGGTGAGGATGGATAGTTTATATTCCTTGACAGGAATGAACTGTGCCTGGGAATCATCCCTAAACATTTCAGATCCGGACATTCAGTTCAGTACCTTGACGTTCAGTGCCTCGTCGGCTTTGGTTAAAACTCCGCTGGACTTGTTTTACAACGTTGAGAATCTCAGCGAACAGCCCGGCTGCGTGGAAATGTGGGGTGGATTAGACGAGAATGTCGCTCACAGCATGAGCGCATCTCCAAATCCAACGCGGGATGTAGTGCATTTCCAACAGCCGGAAGGTATGCCGTTTTCAGTTGTGATTATGGACCTTAAAGGGAGAATACTGCTGGTGGATGGAGAACTTTCAGCAGAAAAGGAAATCAACCTTTCAGCTTGTGGATCCGGGATCTACATCTACCGTGTGCGATTTGAAGACGGTACTTTCAGTCACGGGAAGATCGTGGTAGAATAAGCCTATTTTTCTTTCAGCAGCAATGCGATATCGTCGATCAGCTCGTCGACCTCCTTTTGTGAAGTGCCGTCATAGTAACCGCGAATCCGCATTTCCCGGTCTATCAGAACAAAATTGTTCGTGTGGATGAAATCGCTGCCCACATCTCCTTGATTTTCTGCTTCTGCTGGTTTGAGTACAAAGAAGGATTTTCGGGCAAGTGTATAAAGTGCCTCCTTTTTTCCGGTCAGAAAATGCCATTGCTTCGGATCCGCACCGTGATCATCGGCATACCGCTTCATTTGGGCAACGGTATCATTGTCTGGATCAACAGTAAAGCTTAGAATCTTGACATTTGAGTTGTCCTTGTAGGCCTGGTGCACACGCTGCATTTGATTGTTCATGACCGGGCAGATCGTTTTGCAGTTCGTGAAGAAGTATTCAGCAACAAAAACTTTTCCCTGCACATCTTTCTCGGTGATCCTTCTGTTTTCCTGGTCTGTAAAACGAAAAGTTCCAATCTTGTGTCCATAACCGATCCTCAACAGTTCCGGGTCAACCATCTCATCGTTCACATCGATCGGATTGATCACCGGTAAGGTCTTCACCTTTTCCGGATTGATCATGAAGTATGTGAAGAGAACTCCGCCGACCGAGAAAAGGATGAGGAAAAGGGCGCTCTTGTTCATGATACAAAGTTAGTTATAAATGGATAGTATAAGAAGAAAACAAAGAGTAAGGAACAAAGAGCAAGGACAAATGATTGCCATTTCATGTCTGAATCCTGAAAAGATTACAAACCTTTCGGACCTTTGTTCCTTGCACTGCGCTCCAAAAGAACATTATCTTTGTTCCCACTTAAGAAGTCAGTC
>JBKCAB010000286.1:0-440 GCA_046307935.1 Bacteroidota bacterium
TCATGGCGGTTGGTTTACACTCATTCTGGCCGTCACCTTCTTCTCGATCTTGTTCCTGTACTACAAAGCCAAGCAATTGAGAAGAAACATCACGGAATACATTTCCATGAAGAAAGTGATTCCGGTGCTAAATGACGTTTCGAATGACGCTGGTTTGCAATACGAAGCTTCTAACCTTGTCTATCCTACGCGCAGCAATACACCAAACAAGCTGGATTCGACGGTTTATTTCTCTCTTTTCAGAAAGCGGCCCAGAAAGGCAGGTGTTTACTGGTTCCTGCATTTGGATATCCTTAGTGATCCATGGGGAGTTCATTACACCGTAAATGAGCTGATCGACAAGAAGTGTTATTATGTCAGTCTTCAACTCGGATTCAAAGAAGAACACCGGATCGAATATATGATGCGTAAGATCCAGCGAAAAATGGTTGAAAAAGGAG
>JBKCAB010000287.1:0-6726 GCA_046307935.1 Bacteroidota bacterium
GGTACCACTCCATTCGTCCCGTTCGCCGGTGTTGAGGTAAAGCTGTTTGCACTACAGATCGCAGCAGTCATATTGGTAATGGCCGGTCGTGGGTTCACTGTAACGGTCACCGTGAACGTTGCCCCAGGACACGATCCTGAAGTCGGTGTCACCGTATAAGTTGCGGTTTGTGCTGTATTTGTTGGATTGGTCAGCGTCCCTGTGATGCTAGCACCTGAACCTGCTACGCCTCCTGTAACACCTCCTGTAACGACAGGTACACTCCATGTATAGGTCGTTCCTGCTGGCACCACGCCATTAGTTGCGTTCGCCGGTGTTGAGGTAAAACTGCTCGTGCTGCAGATCGTAGCAGTCATATTCGTCACTGCAGGTACCGGATTGACCGTAACAGTAACGGTGAAGGTTGCACCCACACATGATCCTGAGGTTGGTGTAACTGTGTAAGTTGCTGTTTGAGCTGTATTCGTCGGATTGGTCAATGTTCCCGTAATACTTGCCCCTGAGCCTGCTACTCCTCCTGTTACACCTCCTGTAACTACTGGTGCCCCCCATGAATAGGTTGTTCCTGCTGGTACAATACCATTCGTCCCATTCGCTGGTGCTAAGGTAAAACTGTTTGTGCTGCAGATCGCAGCTGTCATGTTGGTTATTGCCGGTGCAGGATTCACTGTAACCGGAACAGTTATTGCGGTTCCAGTACAACCTGAAGCTGTTGGTGTAACAGTATAGGTGACCGATTGAGAAGTATTCGTCGTATTTGTTAGAACATCTGTAATCATAGCACCAGTACCCCCTGATGTTGATTCTCCTGTTATGTTCGCATTCGCAGTTGTTGCCCAAGCATAGGTTGTTCCGGAAATAGAAGATGATAATGTAACACCCGTTGGGTTTGCCGAACAAATAGTTTGGGGGTTGGGAGAAGCTGTTGCTATCGGAGGTGTACATAAACAAGAAGGTGATGGTATATTAGTAAGCATGTTCGCTGAACAGATTCTTTGAGTCTGCGCACCACCACCTGAAGCACTAGTGAATCCCCAAAAAACATTTGTCGGATCAGCAAAAGCAGTTCTGATATTACCGTTGTAACTAATTATTTGAGCTCCGTCAAACGAGACCCTATACTGATTGACCGCAGGATCCCATGTAATACAAATTGTGTGATCCAAACCATCAATAACACTTGTGCCTCCAGATATTAGACAGGCAGGACCGGCAAGGGTATTTCCTGCAGTCATGATCCCATTCGTCTGAATAGATGAGTGATTGCAAACCAGGTCATTCAACCCATCAGGAATATTGTTCCATGTATCAAATTCAATCGCAACAGATGGTGTGATCGGACAGGTTCCACCCTGGCATCCTCCACCATCGCCCTGTGCATATCCGATACCTCCACCTCTACCTCCAATAACTTGAGGAACACCTTCAGTTTGAAGAAGAAATGCTATTCCATCCCCAGCCGCAGAATTTGTACCGAAATTGGCTGTAAATGTCAATTTGAATGACTGATTCAGGTTTATTCCGCTACAAGCCCATATCGCACCATTCTGGAAAGAACCTGTTGTAAAGGTTACACAGTTCCCTGATACACTTGCAGAATTCAATGTTTTGTATCCGCCGGCAGTACAATTTGATGGTGCCCCACCAGATGCAGTCAATGCGGTACCATTCAGTGAAAGGACTTGGGCACGTAAAGAATTCATCTCGTGTATTCCACAAATGAGAAGAAAAAAAAGTACATGAATTTTCATAAAGATTCAGGATGTCTTGTAGTGAGAATTCACTTTACTAACAACAAAATATTTTTCCAATGAAAAACAAATAGTAAGACACAGAAGATTTTAGAAAGAATAAAGCGGGAAATTAATTTCCCGCTTTAACAATCATTTAGTTTAGGTTAGTTTTTGTAGATCAACCTTCGGGATATTTCGCCGTTGATGGTCAAATTTAACAAGTATAACCCTGAGGATAAATCAGCAACATTTAAAAACGTTACATTATTGTTGACCTTACATGACTGAATAAATTCTCCATTCATATCGAGGAGTTCAATAACCTCAATCATTTGATCAGTAGTTATACATAACTGATTCTCTGCAGGATTAGGATAAATGTCGACATCAACACTGTTGTGGTCTACAACCCCCGCTGTACCAGGACATGCCTCACAACTATTAAAGCAAACCGTCGGTAGCACAGCATCTTCAGCAACTTCAAAATACCTGTTGTTAAAATCGTCAACTGTAGGATCAATACAATTAGCAGTGCTTTCAAAAACCTCCAAGTCGCTCCATTCGTCTACTGTAAACAAATATTCGATCGGACCAACCGGCAAAGCAACCGTCAATTCATATATGTTGTTTCCAATGTTTGTCATTGGAGCACATGCACCGCACCAATTGTTAAAATTACCATTGAGGTATACACCATTATTGATGGGAGATGTGTAATCAGACATATCCACTCTGAATGTTATGTTAGGGTTCGCAACTACTACAGGTTGTGTTTTTTCGTAGATGAAACGCCACCATCCACCACCAATGTTTATGTCTGCGGTCAATACATTGTTATTAGATGATAAGTTCACTATATAGGTAATAGAAGAAGGTACTGATCCATTCGGTAATTCTGCTCCATTGTAAACCTTAGCCAATCCAATATGTGCTCCGGCACCAATTGTTGTGAGCTCACCTGTAACGTTATTGTAGCTGTAAGTGAAGTTCCCTCCAGCATGAGGAGCAAGCGGAACTCCACATTCCGGCTCTGCAACACCCTGCCATGTCTCAAGCCATGTTGATCCATCCATGTAATGAGTCATGACTCCGTTAGCTTCAAATTTAATCGAATCTTCATATAAACAAGCACGCGTTATAATATCGGGAGCCCCTATAGACCACCATGAACCATCCCCCTGGTTAGGACCAACAGCAAGTGACCCTGGTTCTGCTTTCAGCTTCCAAGTTCCAACAATCTCAGGCGATAGCGTCAGACACGGTGAACAGCTCTCAAAACATACCGTAGGCAAAGTTACGTCCCCTGAGAAAGAAAGATATCTATTGTAAAATGCATCGGGAACAGGATCAAGGCATGATTCAGTACCGGTAAATATTTCTTCGTCGGTCCAACCATCAACGGTAAATTTATACTGTATTTCACCTGCAGGAATTGGTAAGGTAACTTCCCAAATTCCATTTCCAAGGTTCGCCATTGGATTACATGTTCCACACCAACCGTTAAATGATCCGTTGACAAAAACCCCTGAATTTATTGGTCCAGCGTAATTACTCATATCCACTCTGAATGTAACATTTGGATCAGCTAAGCTCCAGATAGTGGACCTCACATACACAAATCGCCACCAACCACCACCAACTCCACCATAATTAATATCTACATTCATGGTATCTGTATTACCTGAAAAACTTGTCAAGTATGTGATGGAGGATGGAGCTGCTGAAGGAGTGGTCAGCTCTCCAGTATTGTACACTTTTGCCAAACCTACATGCGCTCCGACTCCATTTACGGTTAATTCTCCAGTTACAGAATTGAACGTGTATGAATAGGGAGCATTCGTACTACCATCATGAGGTGCCACAGGAGAACCACATCCGTCTTGTGCAACCCCTTGCCATCCCTCCAACCAAGTAGATCCGTCCATGAAATGCGTCATTAAACCTCCGGTACTGAAAGTTATCGAGTCATCAAATAAACAAGCTCTGGTCGTAACATCGTTAATTGAACTTGAATACCAAGAACCATCTCCTTGATTTGGACCAACTGCAAATGCTCCAGAAACAGGAGCTAATCTCCAGGTTCCTTCGATCTGAGCGAAGGTAGACGCTGTTAAAATAATAGATAGAAATGTTAATACTTTTTTCATGGCGCTCTTTTTTGGTAAATATAGTACAATATACAATAAGTTCAAAAAAACTACATTTTGAACGTATAATCCTTATTATCAGATAATTTTTTATATTTTTTGTAGTCAAATGAGAACAACTTTGCTGGTCTGTGTTTCACATTTTGTTGTTTTTCATTGTGCTCAATAAATGGTATCGATTTGATCTTTTTTCTGAAGTTGGCCTTGTTCATGTCAATATTGAATGCATACTCGTATAGTTGCTGTAATTCATTCAGCGTGAACTTATCTGGCAGAAGATCAAAACAGATGGGTTCATGCCCCAACTTGATCTTCAATATATCGTAGGTACTTTCTACAATCTGATTATGATCAAACGCAAGGTTAGGGATCTCATGAACAGGAACCCATCTCACTTCATTTGCCCATGAGGAAGCGATTGCATTCAGTTCATCAATTTTCACCAACGCAAAATATGCACATGTGATAACTCTTCCCAATGGATGCCTGTCTGGCTTACCAAACGTTTGAGACTGATGCAGCTCTAGATTTTTCAGACTTGTCAGATCATGCAGTATCCGGCTTGCAGCTTCTTCCAAATCTTCCTCGGGATAGACGAGGTCTCCCGGAATAGCCCAATCACCTGCATAAGGCTCCATATTCCGTTTGATCAATAGCAACTTTATTTCTCCGTTCTCAAATCCGAAGATCAAGCAATCCAGAGAGAAGGAATAAGAGAAAAATTTCTCAAATTCTATTTTGTACTTATGATTCATTCTAAATTGTATTCGAAACTTGATTTTAAATCCTGAATAGTTATTGTGAATGTTCCATCCTCCAGAACAGGTTGATCGTTATTAAAGTAAATGAGATCATCCTTACCTATTTCAAAAATTACTTCACCTATTTCTCCGGGTTGTAGCTCGATCTTTTTAAATCCTCTCAGTCGCTTTCCTGCTGGAATAAGAGTAGCATAATTATCCGATAAATAGAGCTGTACCGTTTCTTTTAGCTTTCCGTTTCCAGTATTTTTTACAGATACAGTGACTTTAAGTTTTTCATCACCGGTCAACAAGTTGTCGGATAATTTCAAAGCGGAATACGCTGCCTTAGAATAAGACAATCCAAATCCAAAATCCCATTGCGGATCATAGGCAGAAAAATCTCCTGACTTCGATCTGTCCACACTGGCTGGATGATCATAGAATTCGATCACGCCATCATATTTGGGATAGGTATATGGCAATCTTCCTGAAAAATCAACTTCCCCGTAAAGTAATTTCACCAAAGCTTCTCCTCCAAAATCTCCCGGCAGGTAGCACTGAACGATAGCATCTGCTCCGTCTACAATAGAATTGATGATCCTCGGTCTACCTTCAAGAAGTACAAGCACTACCTCTTTTCCACTTTCATAGGCGATATCGGCTAATTCCTTCTGTTCTTTATCCAGATTCAGTGAATGGATATCTCCCGGTTTCTCTGTCGAAGGCATTTCTCCAAGGCACAATACGACAACATCTGACTGGGCAATCTTCTTCTTATAATCTTCCAAATCCTTGTAGCGTGTGCGTTCAAATCCCTTATCAAAATAAAGTTCAGCACCTTGAGCAAATAATACGTTATTCTTTCCCAGGAATTTTTCAAAACTCTCTTTTACACTCAAACAACCTTTTGTGTTGTAGTTAGTATCCACGCCTTGCCAAGTGTGTGTCCATGCACCATTTAAAAAGATCAGATTATCCGATGTTGGTCCGGCAACCAAAATCTTCTTGCCTTTATTTAAGGGAAGTGTATTACGATCATTCTTTAATAAGGTAATAGACTCCAATGCTGCATTTAATGAAAGTGATTTTGAATCATTTGAACCAAATTCAGTGTATGAAGACTGGTCGAATGTTTCTTTTTCAAAGAGACCCAACTTCTTCTTCACCTTTAGAATCCTTCGTACAGCATCGTTGAGTCGCTCCAACTTAATGTCACCGTTTTTAACGGCTTCCACCATTATGTTGCAATATTCCTTATACTGAGGACTAAGTGGGACCATACTCATATCAACACCTGCATTGAAAGCTGAGATATATGCTCTTCGAAGGTCTTCCGATGTTTTGTGCACGGAATGCAACATAATAAAATCCTCCCAGTCTGAGACCGCAAATCCTTCAAAGCCATATTCACCCTTCAATACTTCAGTAAGTAAATGGTAATTCGTATGTCCGGGTATTCCATTCACAACTCCACTATTGATCATTACGGTCATTGCGCCAGATTCAGCAGCTTTTTTGAATGCGGGAAGATACAATTCTCGCAGATATTTATCAGGTATCCACGCCGGTGTGCGGTCCCTGCCACTCTGTGCAGCACTGTATCCGACAAAATGCTTCATGCATGCAGCAACTTTTTCTTTTCCAATAGAGCCATTTCCCTGATAACCGTAAATCATGGCAGACCCCAATTGAGAACATAAATAGGGATCTTCGCCAAGCGTTTCAAAATGTCTTGACCACAATGGTTGACGACCGAGATCCAATACCGGCGAAAAATTCCATCGAATGCCCGATGCCCGAACCTCGTATGCTGCTACAGCAGCGCACTTCTCGACCAACTCTTCGTTCCACGTTGCAGCCAGCCCAATCTCCTGAGGAAACAGTGTAGCTCCCCTTGTATAATTCATACCATGTATGGCATCAATTCCATAAATTACGGGGATCTTAATCTTTCCTTCATTGTATGGACGATTGACAGAATTAATTATCGAATTCCATTCTTCTCTTGAAAGCGTGTGTGCTCCAACATTCAGGATTGAACCTACTTTATAGTCAATTAAGGCTTCCCTTAACTTTTCTGCATCGACTGCTGCAGGATCAGCT
>JBKCAB010000288.1:0-391 GCA_046307935.1 Bacteroidota bacterium
ATTGGGGGAAGAGTGATGGGGGTGCCACTGTGGACGAGTCCTGAGCGAACATGGCGCTGACGAGCCCGAAGCAGAGAAGTATCCTTGTATGAGACATAAAAGCTCCTCATCTTTCGCTTTTGGTTTTGTTAGCCGAAGTGGATCTCACCGCGTCGACGATTACTGCTGTAACGATAGCCGTCAGTCGCATTGAAGATCCAATCGAAAATTACAATTGAGCGAATAGAAAATATCTGTTTCCTTATAGCGCCATTTCAATTGCATTATGAAAGCGAGCTGGAGACTTTTGTTCTCCGGGCAATATCGACGGTAACCTGGACCAATATGAACAGAAAATACTTAATGTTTACGTGTAGTTTTTTTTGTGCGGGAGTGCTGAGTGGCCAACAGG
>JBKCAB010000289.1:0-2497 GCA_046307935.1 Bacteroidota bacterium
CCTCCGGACCTAAGGCGGCACCGCGCGTACCTGCCGTTATTTCCGATCTGTTTATTACTAATTCTATTTTGGGATCCATAAACTGAGAAGAATGCAAAGTTAGCAATCTTCCGGCAAAGGAAGAAAAGAACCGGCATGTAACTCAAACCAAATTCTATCGTTTAGTGAAGAAAGTTAAGAATCGTCAGATGATCCGAATTTCCTTTTTGCTTTGTTGTATAGCTCTATTTTCGGGGATGTTGCACGCACAGGAAAAGCAACCTTTTTACGGAAAGCTGGTGTATTCTGTTCAGATCGCAGACACCGCTTTCAACCAACTCTTTCGACCCAGAACCATGGTGGTTTACACCAATGATACGATCATACGCATTGAAAATGAGAGCGATCAGCTGGGCAAACAAGTTATAATTAAACATTTAGGACTCAATAAATCTTATTTGCTGTTACAGACTCCCGATCAAAATTTCGCTATTCAAACCGATCACAGCTCCGAACAGAAAAAAGTCTCGAAATATGCGTTTAAAAAAAAGTGTTTTAAACGAAAGATCGCGGGAAAAAAGGCAAATCGACTAGAAGTACACCACCCTGACATGAAAACCGAACGGCAGTTCCTGTACCTGAAAGATTACAGTCCAAAATACATCAACACATTTGAGGATTTCCCGGGCCTGCCTGTTCATTATTTCATCATTTCAGTTGACGGCGTCTACGAATACAAGCTTTTGAGCATGGAAGAATTCCTCCCGTCAAAAGATCTTTTTGGTATTCCATCCGATTACAAACGTGTCACGCTGGACGAATTCATGGATCACATTCTCAAGGTCCAAGGCGGTACAGCCGAGTAAGTCTCCTTCCCTACTAACACTGAGCTGTGCAAAGCTTCTTATGAGTCCCCTTTTCGGCCTTGCCTAAGAAAGTATCTTCGTTGTACATTGGAGAATAATGGCTGAAAACGAATACAGAGCGAAAGAGGATCAACACGAGGAACCGGAGGTCAAGTCGACAAAAAAGGAAAAGAAACCTGCGCCGAAAAAAGAAAAGTCGGAAAGAAAGATCTCACTGCCCGAGGTCGGTCTGAATTTCGATAAAAAGAAATGGAATACCATCCTAGGAGCCACTTTGCTATTGATGTCAATCTTTCTCTTTCTGGCTGCTTTTTCATACTTATTTACGTGGAAAGATGATCAAAGCAGGGTTTTGCAGAAAGGATTTTTTGAATTCATGTTCGATAACAGTCAGGAACCTGTGGAAAACTGGCTCGGTAAGTTTGGTGCGTGGTCATCGCATATTTTGATCTACCAATGGTTCGGACTTGCCTCATTCGGAATCCCGTTCCTTTTGTTCCTTTCCTCCCTGAAACGCCTTTTCAACATCATTCTGTTGCCAATCGGAAGAACCTATCTGAGGACAATGGTGATCATGTTGTGGTCTTCTTTTTTTCTTGGATTCTTTTCCCATAAGATCAATTTTCTTGGTGGCGCCTTCGGTTTTTACCTGAACCACTGGCTCGGACTGAGTTTAGGCACATTCGGAACACTTGCTTTGATCCTCGTATCCGGATATGTTGCGCTTGCGGTGCTATTCAATCCTGACTTTAAAGCCCTTTTGGACCGTTTTTCACACGCAGAAAAGTATATAGACGACGAGGATAATGAATATCCCTCTGCATCTTCACTTGACAATATGCACGTTGTGAACACATTGCGCGACGAAGATATCCGAGAGGATCAGCTTGCCCAAACCATATCGTTCGAAGAAAATGAGTTTTTGGAATCGGATGATGATTCATCGTCTGAGCTGGAGATCCTTTTTGAGAAACGCGATGAGGAGGATGAAAATGAATTTGAGGAACTTCCTGAAACAAATGAATCCGAACTCGACCTGGGAGATGATGAATTCCTGGTGAACGTAGCAGAGGCAGAAGATGAGTTGGACGATTCTGAGCTGGATCAGTTGCGCAAGGAATACGGGGAATACGACCCTAAACTAGATCTTTCGAGCTATGTGTTACCGCCGGTGGATCTGTTGAAAGAATATGCCAGTACAGGTGTATCGGTGAACAAACAAGAGCTTGAAGACAATAAGAACCGGATCGTTGAAACGTTATCGCACTATAAAATCGATATTGCCAAGATTAAAGCTACGGTCGGACCTACAGTTACATTGTACGAGATCGTGCCGGCACCGGGAGTTCGTATTTCGAAGATCAAGAATCTCGAAGACGATATTGCATTGAGCTTGAGTGCGCTGGGTATCCGTATTATCGCCCCCATTCCCGGAAAAGGCACGATTGGTATCGAGGTGCCGAATTCTAACCCTGAAATGGTGAGTATGCGCTCACTGATCGCTTCGGAGAAATTCCAGAGTTCTGATGCTGAGTTGCCGATCGTTATGGGCAAAACCATCATGAACGAGACCTTCACCTTCGATCTTGCCAAAATGCCTCACCTTTTAGTT
Organism: Bacteroidota bacterium; assembly: GCA_046307935.1. Taxonomy (GTDB): domain Bacteria; phylum Bacteroidota; class Bacteroidia; order Flavobacteriales_D; family Crocinitomicaceae; genus M0103. The sequence goes on from JBKCAB010000289.1 coordinate 2,458, forward strand.
GCAGGTGCAACAGGTCAAGGTAAGTCCGTAGGATTGAACG
>JBKCAB010000290.1:0-5669 GCA_046307935.1 Bacteroidota bacterium
TCAGGAACGGATCGATGTTGAAAATGAACTGATCTTGGAGAAAAATAGCCCCCGGATAGGCTCGGTACAATCCCGATGAATCATTTAGCCATGCCAGCGGCATCGTTGAGTGCGAGAACATGAAGTTGCCGTTTACTCCATAGTTCAGGCCTTTGATCGCCGCAGATCGATATCGTAGGTTGAAGTTCAATCGTCCTCGGTAAGAAATCAGGTCCTTTTCAGTAAAGTTCGTTACCGTGTCAGGAAGCGCATCTGCAACAATAGAATCCTGGATCGGCGGCCCGATGTATCCGTGATCATAGTTGATGTTCCCACCAACAACAAGATCCAGATTTTTAATCATTCTTGTATGCAAAAAATTCGCACCGTGAATCCCCGGATATTTCTCCCACCAGGTCGCATCACCTGTGGAGGGCTCTGAATAAAACCCGGAGTATACATTAACCTTAGTCATAGGTTTTGCTTTCGGATAAGCTGTTCTGATATGCACAGAACCGGAAAGTGCGGAACTGCCGGATAAAACTGAGGCTGCTCCTTTAATCACTTCTACCTGATGAATATTCTCTACGGGAATAAAACCCCATTCGGGACGACCGGCATCTCCGGAGAGCATGGGCATATCATCTACGATCACAGCTACTTTTGAACCCACTCCGAACGTAAAGCCGCTTCCACCTCGTATCTGTGGTTCACCATCCAGAATATTCAAACCGGGGGTCTGGTCCAAAGCCGTCTCGATACTGCGGGTATTTTTATTCTCTATCAATGCAGGCTTGATCACTTCCATCGAAACTGTTTGATCCTCCATTGGTTTATCAAACTTTCCAACTTTCACTTCTACCCCCTCTATTTCCTGCACAAACGAGAACAAAACAATATCCTGAATGACCGTTTGTCCGGAAATTACGTTGACGGAAAGTGTGTCCGTTATCATTCCTGTATACCTGCAAATAAGGGTTGCCTTGCCTACAGGAACTTCAAGGTTGTAGTTGCCAAATTCATCCGTAACAGAACCCGTGGTAATGTCTTTTTTGTAGATCACGGAGGCTCCGGTAAGTGGTTCACCTTTAGAGTCGCGCACTTTTCCGGTGATCTTACCTTGTTGCGCCCAAATAGGAGTCGCAACGAAAATGATTTGTAGGAACAGGAGCATATTTCTCATGCCGACAAATATAAAATAAAACTGCCCCCTTGCGAAAAGGAGGCAGCACTTAAAAAAATCCTCATTGATTATTTCATGATCCTAAGCGAGTGAACCGAAGTTCCATTGTGTATCGAAACCAGAATAATTCCGCTGTGACCACTTAAATCGAAACTGTTTTCTACAGATCCTTCAGCGATCATTTTTCCGCTCATTTCAGAGATAAAGACCTTTGCATTTGAAGGCTGCACACTTTCAATAGAGAGCACATCATTAATGAGAACGCAAGAGAAACTGATTGCATTTTCGTTGATACTCCCCGATCCTGATTGAGTAACATTTACATTTACCGTAGCCTGATCACAGGTTGCAGGCGATCCAGCATCACAGATCTCATAAACGTAGGAGTCAGATCCAATGAATCCTGCATCCGGTGTGTAGGCAATGATACCCGTCGTGGTATTTGCCGAAGCGATACCGTTGCTTGGTTGGGAAACTATACTCAATGTTGACAAATCAACCTGTCCTTCAAGATCGACATCATTGGAAGTCACATCAGTATCTACAGGAGTGTTCATGGTTGTGGTTTCACTGTCATTGTTTGCTACAATCGGATTATTCCCACCTCCTGACGCGTTGATCGTAACGGTTACATCCCCAATATCACAGGTTGTTACCACACCGTTATCACAGATCTCGTAGCTAAAAACATCAGTACCTGTGTAGCCCGAATTCGGCGTGTATGTGATCACGCCTGTGCTTGTATTTACGGAAACTGATCCATTTGAAGGCTGCACTGTGACAGTTATGGAAGGGATATCGATATTGTTCTCAGGATCGGTATCATTACCCGTTACATCTATGTCTACCGGTGTATCTTGAAGTGTCGTGATCGCATCATCTATGGCGGATATATTTCCGTTGTAGATCAGCTCCACATCGTCCACGAGAATCTCATCTGTTGCTGCACCGCCACCCGGAATATAATTGGTAGTGAACGTAACAAGGATATAGGTATTGTCAGTGGCAGGTCCGGTGTAGACCCAAGGGAAACTTACCCTCACCCACTGACCACTCGGCAACGACATGTTCTGACTAATCTCTGCCACCTTATGTGGCGCTGAATTGGGATCTACGTTGTATCCATCCCTGTAGTCGTATGAGTCATGCAGCACGGCACTCACTCTCGGTAAGCTTGCGCCGGAATATCTCGCCCAGAAAACAAGTGAATCGGGCTTTTGCGTCAACGGCTCATTGAAGTTTGCCTCCGAAATTTTGGTGGAGTTGTAGTTGGACGGAGACTGAGCCGAGGAATTTCCCATATTGATCCTTCCGAGGGTCAAATTTCCATTGGCAACAATTCCGAAAGCTGCTGACCTGGAATAGACTCTGGCCGAATAGGAACCGGAGCTACCTGGACGCACATTGGTAGATCGTTGCACCTGCTGAGCAGCTGCCCATGTAAGACCACCTTCCGCAGTCATAAAGCTGTTCCAGTTAGCAGGTTCCTCTGTACTTGAACCTACATTTTCCCATACTTCCATGTTTCCGTTGCCGATCTGTTGGCCAAAAGTTACAAGAGACACACATGCCGAAATTAAGAGTAGCGGTTTTTTCATATCTTTTGTTTGCTTGTTTTAGGCAAATATAACAAACCATTCACTTTACAGACAAATCACTTTATTGACAATCTATCAGTATATTCAACATATTGAAAACGAAATTTTAAAATCATTCTTTTTTACTAAATATTTCAACTAAATAACTCGGTAAAGTATACAAAGACCGATCTCTTCCAATCTTTTCATTATTTATCCATCTTGTGTGCGTATTGAGAAGAGAACTAGCAAAAAAAAACGGATTCAATTCAGTTCATTTTGTCTTATTTTTGTTTCATGCGTAAAACCGATTTCGATCCCTCAGTTGAGCTTCCGGTTATGGAACGTTTCCACACGATTCAAGGTGAAGGTTTTCATGCAGGACGATCCGCTTTTTTTATACGTCTTGCCGGTTGTGATGTGGGTTGTGTTTGGTGTGACGTGAAAGAGAGCTGGGATCCCACGGAACATCCGCTCGTTTCGGTATCCGAACTTTTAAATGAAGCCAAATTAACAAAAGCCGATTTTGTCGTTGTTACGGGAGGAGAACCTGCATTGTATGACCTTAGTTCGCTCACCGATCGCTTGCATGACAATGGCATTGAGGTGGCTATTGAAACTTCCGGGTGTTATCCGCTATCAGGTGATGTGGACTGGTATTGCTTCTCACCGAAAAAATTCAAAGCGCCCTGCGAAGAGGCCTATGAACGTGCTGATGAGCTTAAAGTAATTATTGCCCATCCATCCGATCTGGAATGGGGACTGACACATGCAGAGAAAGTTAAAAAAGGTTGTAAACTTTACCTCCAACCGGAATGGTCGAAACAGGAACGGTTTTTGCCTGCCATTGTAGATTTTGTTAAAATGCATCCTCAGTGGAAGATCTCACTGCAGACACATAAGTACATGAATATACCGTAGCTATGAAATTTTATCTCCTGTTTTTCGCCGCCTTACTGATCAATGCCTGTTCAATTGGTCAAATGAGATATTCCACAACCAACAAGAAAGCCATCAAGCTTTTTGAGGAAGGCCAACAAATGCCCGGAAATAGTATCGACAAGTCTACAAACCTTCCGAACTATAAAGGAGGGCTTACACTATTGGATCAGGCAATTGAAAAAGATCCAAATTTCTGGGAAGCACACATGGTAGCAGGCGAATTCTGTGAGATTCTTGGTGATTACCCTACAGCGATTCGGCATTTTGAGTCTGCGATCAGGATCAATCCGAACCATGCCCCCTCCGGATCGACCTATTTTTATCTGGCCAACCTTCAAAATGCTGTGGGCAATTATGAATCCAGCAACAGAAACCTTGAGATATTCGTGCGCAACCGCAATGCAAATCAGCAGTTGGTAAGTCAGGCGCAGGTCCTTTTGGAAAGCAACGATTTTGCCATTGAGTCCTTAAAAAACCCTACCAACTTCAATCCGGTGAACATCGGACCCGGTATCAACACAGCAGACCATGAATATTTTCCGACGATCACAGTAGATGGATTTACCATTCTTTTTACTCGACGCCTAAAAGACGAGAGGGTTTCCGGACCTGTTAAGGAGCAGGAGGATTTTTACATCTCAGAGTTGAACGACAGGGAAATGTGGGGACAGGCAGTTCCGATGCCTACCAATGTGAACACAGTACACAACGAGGGCGCACCAACGATCGCCGCTGATGGACGATCACTGATCTTCGTGGCCTGTGCCGATGCCACCGGTGAAAATTATGGAGAGAACAGAACCGGCAAAGGCAGTTGTGACCTTTTTTACACCAAGAAACTGGGGCAACGCTGGATGGATCCTGTGAACTTGCCGGGTAATGTGAATACTTTCCACTGGGAAACACAGCCCTCACTTTCTTCGGATGGAAAGACGCTTTATTTCGTAAAAGGCATTCGTGGTAAGAACCAAACTGATAATTCAGATATCTATGTCGCAAGAATACAAGCAAACGGTACGTGGGGAACACCCGAGCGTTTACCGGATGTGATCAACACACCTTACATGGAGGAATCGGTACTGATTCATCCGGATGGAAAGACACTCTATTTTGCCTCCCGTGGTCACGTTGGGATGGGCGGTTCTGACCTTTTTGTTTCACGCATGGACGAGAACGGTAACTGGACCAAGCCGGTAAATTTGGGATACCCGATCAATACGCGCTATGATGAAAATTCCCTAATGGTTTCTCCGGATGGAGAGATCGCCTTCTTTGCTTCTGATCGTTCAGGTGGTTTTGGTGGTCTCGATATCTACTATTTCACACTCCCGGAAGAGCTTAGACCAACTAAAACCCTTTATTTTGAAGGTATCGTATATGATGCTTCAACAAAAGCTCCCTTGGCTGGAAAATTTCAGCTGATCGACCTTAAAACAGGTAAAGAGGTGGTTTTGTCCTACGCAGACAAAGTCACCGGTGAATTTCTCGTTTCATTACCTGTTGATCGCGAATATGCACTGAACGTGGAATTTCCCGGCTACTCTTTTTATTCCAAGAATTTCAACATGACCGCACCTGAAAATCAGGAGGCAGTGCACATGGATGTCCCAATGCAACCTCTAACCAGTGATGTCCCGGTTGTCCTCGCAAATGTATTCTTCGACCTCGCAAAAGCAACACTCCGTCCCGAGTCAAATGTAGAATTGAACAAATTGTTAGATTTCCTGCAGAAAAACCCTGCGATCAAGATCGAACTGAGCGGACATACCGATACGAGAGGCGATGATAAGGAAAACCTGGCGCTCTCAACAGATCGGGCGAAAGCTGTATATGATTATCTTGTCAACAAAGGAATAAGAGCTGAACGACTAGCATTCAAGGGCTTTGGTGAGACGAAACCTGTGGTCAGCGATGCAGACATTGCTAAGCTCGCAACAGAGAAAGAAAAGGAAGCGGCTCACCAGTCGAACAGAAGAACCGAATACCGG
>JBKCAB010000291.1:0-2990 GCA_046307935.1 Bacteroidota bacterium
AGAACAGCTCTCCGACCTCGACCCGAATGCCAAGCTCCTCTTCAAATTCGCGTTCAAGTGCCTGGGGGAATCCCTCTCCAACTTCTACACCACCTCCGGGAAATTTCGTGAAAGAGAACCCATTGCGGCACTCATCGGAAACCAGTACCTCATCTCTATCGTTGATGAGGATCCCGTACACACGCAGATTGAACCGTTTCACCAGCAGCGTATCTTATTTGTCCAGAATGGAGCGAATATCCGGTTTGAAGTACAGGTTCGACTTCATCACTTTTCCGTCCTCCCTGTAGATCGGTTTACCGTTCTCATCAAGCTTACTCATGTTAGATCGTTGGATCTCCTGAAACACTTCGGCAATCTTGTGCTGAAGTCCATGCTTTAGGATCGTACCGCACAATATGTAGAGCTGGTCACCCAGTGCGTCTGCCACCTCCACGATATCACCCTTCTGCGCAGCCTCTAGGTATTCCTCATTCTCCTCCCTCATCAACTTGTAACGCAACATGATCTCATCCTGAGAGAGTTCTATTGTTGGTGTGTAATTATTCACGATACCAAAAGCAGTATGAAATTCTTCAACGGCAGCGATCGTCTCTTTGAGCGTCATAATTATCTGTTTATCTCCCAAAAATAGGGTAGCTCACCCATTATTTGGACTACAAAGCGTCAACAATCAAAGGGATTTATTCACGATTCTATTTTACTGACAAGGAATCGAAATGTCTCCAATAATCTGGATAGCTTTTCGATACAGCGTTGGCTCCTTGAATCGTAACAAGATCTTCTGTGAACATGCCGGCTATTGCGAGACACATAGCAATCCTGTGATCTGCGTGCGTAAATACTTCCCCTCCCTTCAAGCTTCCATCGCCGTATATGTGCAGTTCATCGCCAATGACCTCCAGTCTTCCCCCCAATTTCGTGAATTCCTCTACCAAAACCTCAGCACGATTGCTTTCCTTGTTCATCAAGCGATTTGTACCCTTTATGACTGAATTACCTTTAATGAACATACCGAAGGTCACAAGTGCCGGAAAAAGGTCAGGACAATGCGTCGCATCGAATCGAAAAGCTTCCCGCGAATTCCCATCAATCGTTATTCCATCAGAAGTATTGATCACTTTACAACGTGCTGAGATCAGTGCATCGAGGATCCGTTTATCTGCCTGATAACTTGACATGGAAAGTCCGCTTACTGCAATATCACATCCAAGAGCAGATGCAACTAACCAGAAGGATGCTGAACTCCAATCACCCTCGACTGTGTATTCTGTTGATAGGTATTTCTGACCTCCCGAAATCAGGAATGTGGTGAAGCCTTCGTGTCGGATCTCTATACCAAAGTCGGCAAGGGTCTTTAATGTCATCTGAATGTAGGGCGTACTTGCTGCATTTTTGACCGTTATCTTTGAATTACCTTGGATCAAGGGCAAGGCCATCAGTAACCCTGAGATGTATTGTGAACTGGAGGAACCATCCACCTCAATTTCGCTACTTTTCATCGGACCATGGATCGAAAATGGTAAAAAACCATGATTACTTTCAAATTTTGCGCCCAGTTGGGGTAAGACCTCATCAAAAAAATGCATGGGACGCTGAAGTAATGACCCCTCACCTGTTAGCCGGTAGGATCCATCATGTGCCGCACAGACCGCTGAAAGCAGACGTAGTCCCAGACCACTTTCACCGGTGTGAAGACTTACCTCGGAGGGAAAGCTTTTCATGCCTGCAATATGGAGTTCTTTCTGAGTTAAGTGATGGATCTCGGCGCCTAAAAGCGTTACGCTGCGTACCATTGCCCTTTCATCATCACTGGTTCCCACATTATAAAGCACACTTTTACCCCGAGCCAGTGCAGCAGCAAGAATAGCTCTCTGCACATCGCTTTTTGAAGAGGGAATTGTAATCGTACCGCTTCGTTGTCCCGGAGAAATGACTTGAAGATCAGTCATCATGTCTATTCATTATCTTCGTCTGATGACGAATGGATTCCTGATGAATGGCATCCATTACCTGACGTACAAAGTCTTCCGAGAGATCCAGGTCATTGGCTTGCGCTAGTCTTTGACTGATGATCTTCATCCAGTGCTCGGGCTGCAGAACGGTGACATGGTGGTCTTTCTTGAAATTTCCGATCTCCTCACTCAAACGCATTCTGGCCGACAGAATATCAAACAATTTATCATCAAGGATGGCCGTTTTCTGTCGCATTTCGAGCAGCTGATCTGCAATTTCTGTAGCAACTGCGCGTGAACGGAGGATTAGTGAATTCACCAATTCAATAAATCCCGCCGGAGTCAATTGTTGCTCCGGATCCGAAAGTGCGTTGACGGGATCAAGATGCGTTTCCAGCATGAGCCCATCCATGTTAAGGTCCATTGCCTTCTGTGCAACCTCCTGCAAGAGTTCCCTTTTACCTGCAATATGCGATGGGTCACAAATGATCGGAAGCTCCGGCAAACGTTCCTTCAATGCGATCGGAATTTCCCAGTTGGGAACATTCCGATATTTAGGATGCTCATATACCGAAAAGCCTCGGTGAACCGCCACAAGGTCAGCTACACCCGCTTTTTCCAGTCGCTCGAATGCACCGATCCATAAGTTAAGATCCGGATTGACCGGATTTTTAACCATGACTGGCACATTTTTCACTCCCAAAAGTACCTCCGCAATCTCTTGCACTGCAAATGGATTCACCGTTGTCCGTGCGCCGATCCAAAGAACATCCACTCCAGCATCGATTGCCTTTTCCACATGCTCCCTGTTGGCTACTTCGACCGCTACAGGCAGCCCTGAAACACGACCTGCTTCGATCAACCAAGGCAGCGCTACCTCACCAAGTCCTTCGAAGGATCCCGGCCGCGTGCGCGGTTTCCAGATACCGGCACGAAAGAGATGTATGCGCTCCTTCAAACTTACAGCAACCGCTGACAATTGTTCCGGAGACTCCGCACTGCAAGGACCGGCAATCAGAAAAGGGCGAGATTGAC
>JBKCAB010000292.1:0-3625 GCA_046307935.1 Bacteroidota bacterium
GTGCCCTCGTTTCGCATTGAACTACCGCAATGAATGGCCTAGTCTAACCGGAAATTACGTGACATACAGCGCCTCGTACGATCAGTATTTCAAGAACATCTCAGGTGGTTTCGGTGTGCTTGCCACTCATGACCAGCAAGGACAGGGAACGATCAACACTTCCATGTTGGGGTTGGTTTATTCATACCATGTCAAGATAACGCGGAAATTCTCGATGATGTTCGGTGCTCGTGCAGCATGGTATCAGAAATTCCTCGACTGGGATAAACTCACTTTCGGTGATATGATCGACCCGCGCAGAGGTTTTATTTATGCAACGGGCGATGTTCCGCGAGGCGGATCAAGAGGTTTCTTCGATGCTTCTGCTGGTCTTGTAGGTTACAGTAAAACATTCTTCTTCGGAATTGCAGCACATCACCTGAACACACCCAACGAGTCCATGATCATCGGAAATTCAAACCTTCCGGTGCGCATTACCGGACACATGGGAGCGGATATCCCCTTAGGAAGACGATCCAAATACTCGAACGGAACGAACATCATGCCTAATGTGATCTACCAATATCAGAATGGTTTTCAGGAGTTGAACATCGGAACATACGTCAAGTACGGTGCGTTTAATGTCGGTGCATGGTACCGCAACAGAGATGCATTCATTCTCACACTGGGTGTCAATACAGGTAAATTCAAACTGGGATACAGCTACGATGTAACCGTGTCCAAACTCAACAATGGAGTATCCGGCGGATCGCACGAGATCTCGCTTGGACTCAATCTAACTTGCAAGTCAAGACCGATCACGTTCAAAACGATATCATGTCCTTCTTTCTAAGCGGCATATTGATTTTTAATTCAACTCGAAATAATTAGGCAGATTGCCCACCAATTTATGGTTATGCCGAATATGGTAGCAGTTGTCACCGAATTCTACGTCGATAAGCCCGGCTTGATACAGTTTCATGAGGTGGTTATTGACGGTTGATTTTGATAGTTGCAGGTCGGTGATAAGGTCTACATTTCGTGTAAATTGTTGAGCAGAGAGTATTTTCATAATTCTGATCCTGGCAGGGTGACCGAGTGCGAGTGCGAGTTTTGCCTTGAAAAGTTCAGATTGATCGTATTGATGCGTTTTTGATGCGCCCATAGTGGTAAGTTTATAAGGTTATGGATTGAATTTAGTGAAAATTTCCGAATTCTCAAATTTTCGAATTTGCATGTTCGAAATATTTCGAACATGCAACCCTAAAAATCATTCCACCCCATACACCTTCACCCCCCCAACAAATGTAGCAAAAGCAAAATTCGCCCTATAATCCCCCTCACTATTTACTGCCTTATCAAAGATCACAAATGTTGCTTTTTTACCCTTCTCCAGTGAGCCCTTTTCGTTCTCCTGAAAGGAAGCATAGGCAGCCCAAATCGTCATGCCTCGCATACATTCGTCCAATGAAATGGCTTCATCTTTATAAAAACCTCCTGACGGATAATTATCCATGTTCTGTCTCTTTACAGCGGCGTGCAAGGTATTGAATGGATCTATAGGTTCGATCGGAAAATCGGTGCCTATTGCGAGCATTCCGAATTGGTTCAATAATGACTTGTAGGCATAGGCGCCTTTCATTCGATCTTTTCCTATGCGCGCTTCGGCCCAGCGCTGGTCGCTGACAGCATGACTAGGTTGTACTGATGGAAAGACCCTGTATTTTCCGAAAAGGTCCAGATCTTTTGTGTCGACGACTTGAGCGTGTTCGATTCGCCATCTGTGATCTGGATTGGTTTCATTTACGGGACCATAGATCTCCAGCATGATACGGTTCGTGGAATCTCCAATGGCATGTGTGTTCATCTGGTATCCGATCGAACGGGCAATTGCTGCGATTTCTTTCATTTTAGAAAGTGGGGTGGTCAAGACACCGTGATGACCGTGCATATCTGAATAGGCTTGTTTGAGCAGAGCGCCACGGGAGCCCAATGCACCGTCACCCATGACCTTGAAACTACGGATCAGCAGATTCTTATGGCGGTGTATTCCATAAGTGCGTGCGAAAGTGATATTATCTTCTGAAGGAAGCAGCATGGCATAGAGTTCAAGTTTCAGTCCATGGAGGTCTATCACTCTTTTCAAAAGCGCTATGTCAACGTGTTCAATACCGGCTTCATGTACCTCGGTAATTCCAAATTGGAACAGTTCGCGTTCGATCTCTAAAATAGCCCGTGTCATGTCCCTTTCAGGGTAATCGGGTATGAGTGCATAAACCGGATCCATTGCATTGTCTACAAGCAAACCAGTGCATTTACCGTCCTTCAATTCAATTATCCCACCTTCGATCCGTGTTTTTTCTGAAATTCCGGCTTTTTTCAACAAGGCATCATTGGCCAAGAGCGCATGTCCGTCGATCCTGGTCAAACAAACCGGAGTAGTTGGAAAGAGTTCGTTGAGTTTTTCGTTAGTTGGAAATTCTTTATTGGTCCAAAGTGATTGGTCCCAGCCGCGGCCAATGATAAAAGGTCTTTTGAATTCTGATTGATAACGTTCCAACTTGACAAGAATTTCATCGAAGGATTTACTCCCCGTGAGATCAGCGCTGAGCTTTTGGCGAGCGTAAGCAAGGATATGGCCATGCGCATCAGTTAGTCCGGGATAAACATCTCTGCCCCCCGCATCGATCTCTTCTTCAGCACTATATTTGTTCAGGATCTGCCGTTCTGGCCCTATCTCTATGATTTTTCCATCAACGATCGCCATCGCTTCAGCGATGTCTCCGGTTTGATTCATCGTATGGATTCGGGCATTGTGCACAATGAGATCGACCGTTTTTCCTTTGTAGCAAGAAAAAAGAAGGACAACTAAAAACAATGGTAAAATACGGGTAAGACGTTTATTCATCCGTAAAGCCTTGCTATGATTTGGGTTTATCGAATTCAATGGTAAAAGTGGTCCATTCCTTCGTCGAATCCAGATTGATCTTTGCGTGATGCTCCTGAACAACACTTTGAACGATACTCAATCCAAGTCCGGTACCATTTTTCTCTGTTTTGGTTGAAAAGAACTTCTTAAAGATCATACTCTGAACATCCTCCGGAATCATTGCACCGTTGTTGGCAATCGAAATATAGATCTTTTGCTGATCCTGCTGGCTCTTCACGATCAGTTTCTTATCCTTCTTGTCCTCCATGGCATCGATCGCATTTTTAATGAGATTAGACCATAGCTGAAACAACTTTACATCGAAGCCTTGAATGATGAGATTATCTTCGAGAGATACTTCAAGGTGAACATTCTTCTTGAATTCGTAATTAAAAATATTCAATACGATCCTGATATTTTCCTTGAGGTCCACTGCGTTTCTCTGCAGGCCGTTCAATATATCCTTTTTGATGAAGGAACGGACATTTTGTACGACATCCGTTGCACGCATTACGGAATCACTCACTGCAGAAAGCATCGAATTAACTGTCAAGAGTGCGTAAAGTACTTCAAGTGATGCGACTGGGTCATTGAAGGATAGTATTTTTGCGATAATTTCGGTTTCATTCGACCGGATTCTGCATTTCACCAGGAGTTCGGCAATTCTTCTTGCGGCATCATCATCCAGATTGTAAGAGCTTTTCAAGATCCCGGTCA
>JBKCAB010000293.1:0-1403 GCA_046307935.1 Bacteroidota bacterium
ACCGGATTGTTTGGGATGAAGGGAATGTCCGGAGTGGGTATTTCGTTCGGTGCAGACCGGATCTACGATGTACTCGCTGAATTGGAGCTGTTTCCCAAAGAAACGGACCATGGACTGACCCTGCTATTCGTTAATTTCGGAGAAAAGGAGCAAGCACATTGTCTACACCTCGTGAAACAGGTGCGCGATGCCGGTATTGATTGTGAGCTCTATCCTTCAGCAGCTAAAATGCAAAAGCAAATGAAATATGCCAATGACCGCGGAGCACGTTTCGTTGCACTTGTGGGTGAGAATGAGCTGAACGAAGGTCAAGTGCAACTGAAAAATATGGAGAGTGGAGAGCAGGAAAAACTCAGTATAGATCAACTAATTCAACGACTGAAGTGATGACTTATACAATTGATAACCAATGGATAAGTCTGGATGAGGTCGATGAAATTCTGAGAACTCACGATACCATTCAATTAGGGGAAAAGGCCAGAAAAGCAATTGCACAATGTCGGCGATTTCTGGATGAAAAGGTACAAAGTCACGATACTCTTATTTACGGGATCAATACCGGTTTTGGTTCACTTTGCAATACGGCTATTGCCGAACAGGATCTGGAACGGCTCCAGCGGAATTTGGTCCTCTCACATGCCTGTGGAGTGGGTGAGGAAGTACCTCAGGAACTGGTTAAAAGGATGCTTTTACTCAAGATACTCGGTCTGAGCCACGGGAACTCTGGCGTGCATCCGGAAACCGTTGAACGCCTTGTCTTTTTCTACAACAACAATATGCTTCCCGTTGTCTACCAGCAAGGTAGTTTGGGTGCTTCCGGGGATCTCGCTCCGTTGGCGCACCTATCTCTCCCGTTGATCGGTGAAGGTGAGGTTTATTTTCAAGGAAAAAAACATGTGTCGGCGGATGTTCTGAAGGCATTTCAGCTTGAACCGCTTCAACTGCGCTCTAAGGAAGGATTGGCATTGTTGAATGGTACACAGTTCATGAGTGCCTATGCTTCTTATGCGGTATCCAAAGCACGTCAACTCTGGAGCAACTGGAACCAAATCGCGGCACTGTCACTTGAGGCCTATGATGGTCGCTTGAATCCTTTCCAGGCGAATGTCAATGAGATTCGAAATCAAAAGGGGCAGGTCAAGGTGGCCGAGATCTTTCGTTCTCTGCTGATGGGGAGTGAGTTAAGCACCCGTGAAAAGGAACATGTGCAGGATCCGTATTCATTTCGCTGTATTCCGCAGGTTCATGGAGCCACTTGGGATGCAATCGAACATGTTGCGCAGATCGTTGAACGGGAGGTGAATGCTGTAACGGATAATCCGACCATTTTTCCGGAAGATGACGAGGTTGTTTCAGCCGGTAATTTTCACGGTCAACCGCTTGCCATAACTATGGATTACTTA
>JBKCAB010000294.1:0-5501 GCA_046307935.1 Bacteroidota bacterium
TACAGAAAGCCCAGGCAGAGCAAAAGCGGCTTGTGATCAATATGAGCTGGGGCCTTTATCATATTGGTACACTGGATGGCACTTCGTTGCTCAGTCAAGCGATTGACGGCTACGCGGCACAGGGCGTTGTTTTTGCTAACTCAGCAGGAAATAATGGAGATGTGAATTTTCATATACTTAAAGATTTTAACAATGATACGGTCGCGTCACGGATCAATTTCTACTCCTATGTGTCGACTGGAAATATTTGGGGACAATCGATTCACATGTGGGGAGAGCAGGGCCAGAATTTTGAAGCAGGAATCAAGGTGTTGAATGGTTCGAATGCATTGCTCGTGGAAAGTCCGTTCTATGGAACAAATACCCTGACTCAGTACCTCGACACATTTTTAGTGACAGGTTTGGACACAATTTGGTTCAATATTTCGGCAGATGAGATGCATCCAATGAATGGAAAACCGCAGATGCGTTTGAGGGTGAGAAACCTCGATTCGGGTTTGAAAGTCTTGCTCAAGGCACGAGCGACCGATGGCAATGTCCATTTCTGGAACGTGACGGAGCTTTCTAATGATGTCGGTAATTGGGGAATGCCTTTTACAACGGCGGGAACCGGAACCGTTGCCGGGGATTATAATTACGGTGTCAGCGAACCTTCAGTTACTTCAGGAGTGATCAGTGTGGCAGCGTATGCGTCTTCTTTCCAAACGCCGAGCGGTTCCACTACCGGTGGAGGTATCGGATCGTTTTCGAGTTTCGGGCCACGAATTGACGGACAGTTGAAACCTGAGATCGCCGCGCCGGGTGTCTCCGTTGCTTCTTCAATCTCTTCATTCACCGATGCCAGCTACAGCGCATTGACATCAGTAGATTTCGAAGGAAGAACGTATCCGTTTGCCCGATTTTCAGGCACATCCATGGCTGGTCCTGCCGTCGCGGGGATCTGTGCGCTTATACTTCAAGCCAATCCGTATCTGTCTGCTGGTCAGGTGAAACACATTCTTCGTGTGACCGCCCGAGAGGACGACAAGACGGGTGTTATTCCTGAAACCGGAAGTACCCGATGGGGCTGGGGAAAGGTGAACGCATATTTCGCAGTGAAGCTTGCTTTAGGTACTGTAGGACTGGAAGATCATAGATCCGATTTAACATGGACAGTAAGCCCTAACCCCGCTCAGGATAAACTCACATTGAATGGTTTGAGCGATGTGATCGGCTCTGTGCAAATCGTCGCTTCCGACGGTCGTTTCTTCGATAAAAATGTATCGATCCAAACAATTGACATCGGCGACCTTGCGCCCGGGAAGTACTGGGTGAGGATCCTTCGCTCGGATCGAGTCGAGCAAGTGCCATTCATCAAATTCTAATGGTTTCAATTAGGGAAATTGGAGCAGTCGAGCTGTTTAAGATCCGAGATCTGGCAGAAGAAATATGGCCTCCTACCTTCAGGGAGATTCTTTCTTCGGAGCAGATCCGATACATGCTGAAATGGATGTACGATCCGGAAACACTCATAAAACAGCAAACGGAAGGACACTGTTTTTTCCTGGCAGAAGAGAAAAACGTTCAATTGGGTTTCATGGGAATTCAGCTATCGAATCCTGATCCAACATCGCTAAAGATCCATAAACTATATGTCCTTCCTGAACTCCAGGGAAAAGGGATCGGGAGAAAACTGGTTGATAAGGCTGTGGACCTGGCTATGACATCAAATATCGATCGAATTTTATTGAATGTGAACCGCTACAACAAAGCCGTCGAGTTTTACAAGCACATCGGATTTTCCATTCTCTATGAGGAGAATATTGATATCGGAAACGATTACTGGATGGAGGATTATGTGATGGAGTTGACGTTGCACTAGAAATTTGCTCAACCATTAAATCTCATATTTTGATTTCAGAACCACACTTAAAATGCCCTTTGGGACATTCCTTGTATCCATGTAAACCACAGGGTCGGCAGTCCAGTTTTTCGTCAATTTGAATTATTTGTGATCGGTCGGAAAGGGGGCCAAATCCGAATTCAGGAACTGTTGAGCAGAAAAAGGCAGTGACCGGAGCGTTCATTGCGGAAGCCAGATGCAAAGGTCCGGAATCGTTCACATAGTTCATTTCTGCTCCTGACATCAATGCAGCGGATTCCAGCAGACTGAGCGTTCCGCAAAGATTTTGCGTGTTGGGCCTTTCAGCAGAGTGTATGATCCGATTGCACAACGCTTGATCACCTGCTCCGCCGATCAGTATAATCTGTAGATCGGTCGATTGTTTCCTGATGAGCTCCACCCATTTATGCTCGGGAAGCTGTTTGGTGAACCAGACGCTCGCCGGAGCAAGACAAATGTATTTTCCCGTGGAGATCGAAGCAACCCGTTCGAAGTCGTTTTTTGAAGGGAAGAGTTCAGGGCGTTTTAGCTCAACCGCACCAAATTCTCGTATCAGGTTCAGATTTCGGGTGACTTCATGCGTGCCTTTTCCTATCTCGTGTTCAAAGGTCTTTGTGAAGGCAAACGAAAATGGGTTTTTACGGAATCCGTATTTCATCCTGCCTCCGGAAAGCAATGTGATAAGGCCGGAACTCCCGAAGCGATGCAGATTGATTACTAAATCGTAGCTATTGTTTCGAAAGATCCTGGTTAAACGAAAGATCTCCTTGAATTTCCCTCCGCTTTTATCAAAAACATGGACGTTCTGAAGGTACGGATTATTGAAAAGCAGTGATTCATTTCCCTTTTTGACCAATATATCGATCCCTGCTTCCGGGAAAATTCGCTTCAATTCTGAAACCACAGGTGTTGCCAGGACGACATCTCCAAGGAAGGCTGTTTGTATGATCAGGATCCGCTTCACCGGATAAAGTTACGTTTTTGTTGTCAGCGCAGCAGCGTCACATGGCCTCGTTTGATGATCTCGTTACCGCCGCCATCGCGAATCGAGAGCATGTAGACATAAGTAGCAGTTTCGGCTATTTCGTTTGTATTACCAATTGAACCACACCACTTATCGGTTGGAGAGGTGGAGTTGAAGATCTCTTGTCCCCAGCGATCGAAAATAACGAAACGGTAGTCAACAGGATCGAAATTCGAAATCACAGGGAAGAAACATGTATTGTACCCATCCGGCATGAAGGCATTTGGAATGTAAACGATCGGTTCGAATACTTCACATGCACTGTTCGAGCGGCTGATCTTGGGGGTGTTGAATACATTGCTTCCTTCGATGGCTTCTACGTAATAACAGACCTTGCCTGTAAATGTTACCGAATTCAAGTCGTCGGTGAAGGATCGCTGGTCTGGTGGTAAGTTCGCGATCGGAGCACCGGAGAAAACGCCATCAATACCACGGTGCACGTTATATGCCAGGATGGATCCATTGAATTGTTCGTAGGCATTCCAGCTCAGATACGTTTGGAGTGTTACCTCATCTTTTAAGATACTGAGCAGTATGGTTTTTCCGGAATTGCTCTCTGCACCGGCCCGTCCGCAACTGTCAATGATACGCGCCCGATAGGTGTATGAGGAACTGTTGACATCCACGTCAGTATCCAGATAAGTAATATTGTCTGAGATCACCGGTAGCTGAACCAAGGATTGAAAAATACCGTCCTTGTCCATCTTTTCAAAGAGAATTCCCTGAACACCACTTGCGGATTCTACCAGGTGCTCAAGTCGGATGCTTTCATTCTCGACAGTTGCTACCTGAAGGTAATGATAAGACGGATCCAAAGGCGCAATGATTGTCATGCAAGAGATATTCGAGAAGGATATTTTCCCATCAGGAGAAATCGCTTTTACGAAGAAGCAATAGTCTTTCAGGCCCTCCACATCTACCGTCAGTGAATTTCCAGTGGTACTGCCCATCATTGACCAGGATTCGCCCACGACACGTCCCCAGACTTCATACGATGAAACACTGGACCATCCGACATAGGGTGTCCAGTTCATGACCACCTGATTGTTACAGATGTCTAACTCTGGAGAAAAAAACATAGTGGTATGCACCTCTGCTTTGGCGGAGGTCTGATATGTAGGGGGGATTGCTGGTGTCCAGCAGGAGTCGAACGCGGCTACGGAGTAGGTTAGGGGCCCTGTATCTGTATCAGTTATGTGTGAGTACGTCGTATTCGATAAGCCCCAAACGGTATCCAGCTCATAGATGAATCCGTTGGCATCGAAGGTATAGACGACATAACCGTAGGTGTCCGGCTGACCGTTCTCATTCCAGCTGAGCTGAACATTTCCGGTAAGAGTGTCAATGCTGACTTCCGAGATGACAGGGATATCTGGTGTTAGCATGTCTTCAAAATCATCTCCTTCACTATTGGAAGTGAAATCGCAAGGATTGTTCGGCAAAACCACCTGATAACTGATGAAGGCTTCACAGATATCGATAGTGTCCTTGTAGAAATTCACGCCGTAGGCAACACTGTCGATCAGGATCCATGTTCCGGGAGGGTATTCTCGATAGATATGATAGTAGTCCCCCATCGGACTTAATTCCTGTTCCGTGGGATCGTTCCATTGCAGGATGGCTGTTCCGTTACTTGGATTGTTCAGTGTAAGGAAAATATTTGAAATAGTATCGCTGTAACGAGCGGTGTTTCCATCGCAACCGGAAAGCACAGCAACAAAGTAATCCTCTTGAGCAAGTACCCCCGGGATTGTATGCGAGAAGTTTCCTATTCCCGGATAGCTCGCAATGAGTCCGCTTTGAACAGAGTGAACTTCATAGCCGGCAAACGTTCCATCGGGGTCACTGATCGGATCCCAGGTGATCGTAACATTTCCGTCATTATCTGTTTGGATGCAATTGATAGAGGTGGCCTGGATCACGCCAGGATTGACGATGTTGATCTTAACTGTTCCATAGGTAACGAAAGGCACCGGGCAATAATCATCCTGTGCTTTGAATACGAAAGTATAACTCACAGTGTCCTCCGCATTCCCCGACGAGCTAACCAAATGGTCGCACGTAGTTTGCCAGAGGAAAGTAGTGTTGACTGAGATTGTGTTGGTCACTATTGGTGTAGGGTTCAGTGTGGCACAAGGTGCTATCGGGCATCCGGAGGTACTACTGAAATTCGTTCCGAACATCAGGCCTGATGCATCCAGAGACATCGTTTGTGGAGCACCATTCTGCAAAAGCTCGGGTGGAGATAACGGAAACGATTCAGTGGTCACGGGAAAATAAATGTATGTTCCTGCGTCAACCGTCAACTCATAGTCGGGTGAAGAGAACACGCCTGATTCGATGAATTCCGGTGGATTATTGACTCCGTCACAGGGCAGTATGATCAACTGCATTTCTCTTTCGATTTGCGCGATCAGTATTCCGTTTCGGTAGGAATTGACAACGACCTTTACGAGGTAATTACCGGTTGTGAAGCAGGTGAATCTGATCTCACCTGAAGTGGTATTTATGGTAGCATTGACATTCCCTGCATTCATTGTCGGACCTGGGGTAGGTGAAGTGTAGCTGAAACCTGTTTCGAATGGAACCGGAGCC
>JBKCAB010000295.1:0-1074 GCA_046307935.1 Bacteroidota bacterium
GCCGATCAATAGCTGAAGAATGCGTAATTTTGTCGGGTAATTATCGGTTGAATATGATCAAGTTGTCGGAGCGTTTGAACGCAATGGAGGAGTCAGCGACGCTGGCTATGTCAAGGAAAAGTCGCGAACTGAAGGCGCAAGGTAAGGATGTCATCTCTTTAAGTCTTGGTGAGCCGGATTTTTTCACTCCTCAATTCATTAAGGATGCTGCTATCGAGGCGATGAATAACAATTTTACTATGTACACACCGGTTCCCGGATACGATGATCTGCGTGAAGCGATTTGCAGGAAGTTCGAGCGGGATAATGGGCTAATGTACACGAAAGATCAGATAGTCGTTTCCACAGGAGCTAAGCAATCGATCGCCAATGTGGTGTTGAGTTTGATCGGTGAAGGAGATGAGGTGGTCATACCGGCGCCATATTGGGTGTCTTACCTTGAGATCGTGAAAGTTGCGGAGGGTGTTCCTGTAGTGATTAGTGCGGGTATCGAAAACGACTTTAAGATAAGCGGGAAGGAGCTTGAGGCAGCAATAACACCGCGTACAAAGCTGATGATCTTTTCCACTCCATGCAATCCAACAGGTACGGTGTACACAAAAGAAGAGTTGAGAGATCTCGCAGACGTTATTCGCAAATACCCCGATCTTGTTGTTATTTGTGACGAGATCTACGAGCACATCAATTTTATCGGCAAACACGAAAGCCTTGCCCAGTTCGATGATGTTTACGATCAGGTCGTTACAGTCAATGGAATGTCCAAAGCCTGGGCAATGACCGGCTGGAGATTGGGATACATAGGAGCTCCAAAGATCATTGCGGATGCCTGTACAAAGATCCAGGGGCAGTTTACCTCAGGCACTTGTTCTATTACCCAAAAAGCATCTATCGCAGCATTGAACGCCGATCCGTCGGTTCTTGAAGAAATGATACAGGCCTTTAACAGAAGGCGACATTTGGTGTTGAAAGCACTGAATGAGATTCCGGGTGTGAAGGCCAATGTTCCTGTTGGAGCGTTTTACATTTTTCCGGACGTTTCGAGCTATTTCGGTAAATCACACGGTGAATATAAAA
>JBKCAB010000296.1:0-7283 GCA_046307935.1 Bacteroidota bacterium
TGTCCCTCCGGAAATGGACAACGGATTGGAAAAAACCCTCGAGAACTTCTTCGGAAGGTTGAATGAAGCTTCAAATCCGGCGCAATTTCATTTCAAATGTGGAAAAGTAAATAGTGATCTTTTTGGCAGTGATATCAGCTATCATATTTTCCGGATCGTTCAGGAATTTGTATCGAATTCACTGAAATACAGCAAATGTGCCAACGTTTATTGCCGAATTCATACGTCACAGGGTAGACCTTGTATTGAGCTAGCTGATGATGGAAAGGGATTTGAGATCTCGACTGTCAAAAAAGGACTTGGTTTGGAGAACATGCAAAAGAGATCGAGGATCATTGGAGCCAAGCTCGATATGCAAAGCTCCCCGGGCGCAGGTACGATCGTTTCTTTGACCCGTTAATCTTTCTTCTGGAATGCCGAGATCCTGATCTCTTGTTTGAGGTTATTCTGCGCATCAGCAAGTTTCATGATCTCAACTAATCTGCCACCGCCTTCTGAAGCGGCTTCTTCCATCTTGACCCTATCAGGCGCTTTGATATTGATACCGACCACAGACATTACGATACCTTTCTTGCGGTATTTTTTTACATATTTCAGGTAATCATCTGAATTTCGGTTAAACGCACCGTCTGTGATCACAATGATCTGGTTCACGCCTTCTGGTATAGTAGCTTTCACCGCCTGCTTGTACCCCAACTTGATCCCTTCTCCTCCGGCTGTAAGTCCTGAAGCCCTGAGAAGCGCTATTTCATCTCGTATTACCTCCTTTTGACTGCCGTCTGTAGGTGAAAGAAGTACACGCGTGTCTGTCGCGTAAGTTACGATACCCATCTTGTCACCGGGTCGCAACATGTCTGTAAGCTGGAAAAGTGAATACTTCATGAGCTCCAGCTTTTCTCCCTGCTGCATCGAAGAGGAAACATCCAAAACAAAAACCACATTAACAGGTTTGAAATATTCCGGTGAAAAATTATTTTGATCGAGTGAAACCAGTTCGACAGGTGCAGAAGATGGCAATTCCACCTTGCTGTCGAGCTCTTCCTTGAGTTCAATTTCTAACGGAATTTCGGCAATTTCTACCGGAGGCATCTCCTCAACCGGTTTGGGAACCATATAGTTAGGGTCTTTCTCCAGCTCAATAACGATATAATTCCGCTGGAAGTTTATGTAAGCGCCCAACTCAGCCGGTTTGTATGCATCGTGTTTTGCATAAAAATAGCTGAACCCGAGTGTTGATGCCTCTTTTATTTTTCCGTGCTGATCCGTGCTTTTGTTCCAAACCGGGATTCCGTTCTGGATAAGGGCTACTTTTGTGCCACTCAATTCCTTCTTCGTCTCCTTATCGATCGTCACTACTGTAAGGTCGAATTCCTGAGCTCGCGCTGAAGGTCGGGTACCGAAATCGGGACAGGCCGTGAATGCACTCAGATCGTCACTTGGCAACTCATTGAGTATCCCACTAAGCTTTATCTCTACCGGCTCGGCCCTGTCGCTGACAAAAACCGAGACCTGATAGTTAAATCGCCCCTTTGTTTTCGGATTTACCTGTAAACGAAGAATGATCGAACTATCCTTATCAATGAACTTTCCCTTGATGGTATAGGCTACCTCACCCGGTTTCTTCACTGTCAGTACATAGGCTTTCTGCTCAGATCTATTCGTTAGACTGATATCCACAAATCGATCAGTATACGGCAAGAGAACACCGAAGTCATGCTTCAAAGTGCTAAATGTTACCTGAGAATGGATTTCCTTGCACAGTATGCTGACGAAAATCAGCACTATTAACTTTTGAAGATATATTTTTGCATTCATTCTCGAGATCGTGTTGACTATTCAGTTATACTCAAAAACAAGATTTTGGTTAAAGTGTTACAGTACTAGTTAATAATTATGAGGATCCTTATTACAGGAGCAGGCGGATATCTGGGTATTCAACTTTGTAAACGACTCACGCAGGAGGGTCATTTTGTTCGGGCGATCACTCATTCCGGTTTAAATAATGAGTTGGCCCAAGTGAAAGGACTTGAGCAGGTCATTGGAGATGTTTGCGATCGTGATTTTCTCGAACAGGTGATGTCCGGTATTGACCAGGTTTATCATGTTGCTGCCTTTGCTCGAAGTTGGGCGATTGACCCACGGATCTTTTACCGTGTCAATGTTGGTGGCACAGTCAATTTACTGGAAACTGCGCGGAGGCACAATGTTTCCAGAATAGTGGTTACATCCACCGCCGGCACAATTGGACCAGTTCCTGCGGAAAAAAAAGTGGTCTCAGAGGATCAAGTACGTGAAACTCGCTTTTTTGGTGATTATGAAATGTCAAAGTTCATCGCTGATGAGCGGATTCAGCATTATGTCCGAGAGGGCATGGACATCAGGATCGTATGTCCTACGCGGATCTTTGGTCCGGGGAATACCAAAAATATGGGCGGTTCGCTGACAAGAGTACTCAAGAAATATGCGAGGGGAGGCTGGCGCATCCAATTAGGCGGTGACGATGTGGGAAATTATGTCTTTATTGAGGATGCTGTTCAAGGACACATTCTGGCTATGGAACGGGGAGAACCAGGAGAAAAATACCTTATCGGTAGCTTCAATGATTCAATAGGTGGTCTGTTCAAAACGATCGATGAAATTCAGGGAAGATCCTATTTTACCTTTAAGGTACCGGTTTTCTTGCTGAAGGTGTATGCAGTAATGATGCGCGGCCTTGGTGAACTCTTCAGGTTTGATCCGATAGTTACTGTTGACTGGGTAGAGAAGATCGATTTGAACTGGAGTGCCGATTCAGAGAAAGCAAAGACTAAACTCGGATATATACCTACTGATAAGATCACAGCGATCAAAGCGACAATAGAACGACAATGACATACAGAATTAACGGCATACAACACCTGGGTCTGGGAAGTGACAGTTTCATTGAAAACTGGAAATGGCTCAGAACACATTTCGGTTTCGATGTTCCCATGTTCGATTCTGTTGCGGAGGCAGAGCTCATGAAGTATTACACGGAAAACACTGTGGTGAACAAACGAGCCGCAATGATTCTCAACTTGCAGGGAGGCTGTCCAGTAGAACTGATCGAGTTGCGCTCCCGTAAACCTGTTCAACCCGCTTTTGAGATCAGGCTCGGAGACTTAGGGATCTTTGCCGGAAAGATCAAGATCGATCCAGCGAAATTAGAGAAAGCTAAAAAAAAGTTCGATGGGCTAAATATGTCTGTCTCGCTGAGTAAGCAACCCCATGGTGGACTTTCCGGCTTTCTGACCTACGGAAACGGTGTACATTTTCAATTGATAGAAGGTGATCGTTCATTCACAAAAGGCCCACATGAAACCAATGGTATTGCAGGTTGTATCATCGGTTGCCGATCTATCGAAGAATCAAAGTCCTATTATGCCTTATTTGGATATGATCATGTGCTTTATGAAGGCGAAGGTGTTTACGACGATTTCAAGGAACTTCCGGGCGGTGAGAAGCACTTAAGAAGGTGTTTGCTTGGTAAAAGCGTGCCACAGACCGGAGGATTTGCTGCTCTGGCAGGGGAAACTTTTATTGAACTGGTACAAATGACGGAAGATACACCCCGCAATATGTATGAGGGACGCATCTGGGGTGATGTGGGATTTGTACATCTTGGAATGGATGTCAGAGGAATGGGAGAGATCGAAAAGATGCTCTCTTCCAAAGGCTACCCATTCAAGTGTGATTCCTCAAATGGACTTCACATGGGACAAACCCGCGTACATTGTACTTATGTTGAAGATCCGAACGGCATTCTGATCGAATTAATAGAGGTTTACAAGATTCCGATCATGGAGAAGTGGAACCTATTTCTGAATGTTGAGAAAAGGGCACCCGAAAAACCTCTACCGAACTGGATGTTAAAAGCAATGCGTTTCTCCAGGATCAAAGATGATTACTGGACAAAAAAGAACATCTGATCACCAGCCAGCTAACGAACGTAAAGCCCTGAAATCAGCGTTGATGGCATCTTTATTTTCCAAAGCATCATAAAGTCGAGATGCACGCCATTTGTGGTAGAAATGAATGCACCGTTGTCGAGTGCGCAGCGCAATATGACCAAGAAGAGTTGCAACTATCAGAAACGGGAAGTACATCCACCAAGACGTATCAACGAACAGGCCAAGTAAATTATACGGAATAAGCAGATACATCGGAAAAAGCAGCATGCTCAGAACGATCTTCATACCGGGGTGAAAACAGGTGCGTCGGGTGAGCTTTCCAGGAAGGAAATTTAGTAAGATAAATACCGGAAAGTTCAGCGCACTGCCCGCAAGTGCCATTGGAAAGGATAAGATCAGCAACAGAACATCCATTGAAATTCCCAATCGTTTCTCTTGGAGCAATTTCACGAAATAATACCGTTGTCCGGATTCTGTTCCGGTGCTTTTCCAAAAAGCATCTGAGCGTTCAGCAAGTTCGGTAAATTGATCGTCTGGCATTGCATTCATCCGATCGACCACCTGCTTCGTTCGGCTCCAACGATCTTCAAGTGAAGGCGCTCCCTGAAGGTGGGAATACCTGATATGGTGCTCATCCAATTCCAAAATTCGTTCTGCGACACTAGTTCGCTCTTTTTTATCGATATGGATGACCTCTTTCAGCAGACCAACCTCAAGTTGACGCGTTAGATCAAGCATTGCCTTCACCGGATTCGAAGTAAACAAATCTTTAAGGTCGCCTACCTCGATCGGTTCACCGTAACGCAACAGAAGATCAGAACCATACACATCCGGATCAGAGTAGTTTATTCCCAATGGTATGATCTTTAACCGAAGCTTGAAATCATAGGCTTCTTCGGCACCGAATGCGATACGGGAAGGACCTTTTTTTATCTTTTTAACCCTTCTGATAAACTGTTCATCTGTGAAACCTTCTCCGTAGAGAAGAATGGGACTTCCTTGCTTTAAGGAAGCATAACACTCTTTAAAAACGGCCTCATTCTTATCGAGGTTTTCTCTACCATCTACATCTCGGTAAATTGGCCACATGTGTGAATTGCGCAGGAACCAGTTCGAAAGACGTTTTTTAAACAGATCAGCCCGGCCGAGAAAATGGATTGGAACACTTGTGAAAGAACCGCAAATAACGGGGTCCATCAGCGCACTTGGGTGATTTGCGACAAAGATGATCGCATCACCGCGGTGCACTCTATCCTCGTTAACCTTACTTATTTTCCCGAAATAAGCACGGGAAATAAGTGGTACGATCGTTTTGTATATGCGATAAAGTATTGTCATTTTGCACAGTGCTCTAAATAAAAAGGGGAGTCAAGACTCCCCTCAAATTTAGCAATAGATGAATTACTACACTACTTTTCAGATCACTTCGATTTGTCTTTACATGCATCCTTGCACTTCGACTTGTCCTTGCATGCTCCTTTATCACAACAGCAAGCTGACTTCTCTTGAAAATGTCCAGCCATTCCAATGAACTTTCCATCCTTATCAAAGTGAGCGAGGCAGGCAGCCTTTTCTTCAGGGGTGCACTTCAGTGAATCACACATTTTAGCACACGTTTCCTTTGAAAGCTTTGAACACTCACGCATGTCACACTTTCCGATCATGTATTCTCCTTTCTTGTGTGGATCACACGCATCCATTTCACCATGACAGGCTTTCATTTCACCATGACACTCCTTCTCTCCTGCACACATTTCCTGTTTTTCGCAGCAATCTCCTTTTGCTCCGTGTCCGTCACCGTGTCCGTTCCCAAGGATAGGAGCGATCACAAGACCTACAAGACAGGTCAATTTAATTAGAATATTCATTGAAGGACCAGACGTATCCTTGAATGGATCACCACCAGTGTCTCCCGTTACTGCTGCCTTGTGAGCATCAGATCCTTTGTAGGTCATTTCACCGTTGATCATAACTCCTGCTTCGAAAGATTTCTTCGCGTTATCCCATGCACCACCGGCGTTGTTCTGGAAGATCGCCCAAAGAACTCCTGATACCGCTACTCCTGCCATGTATGCCCCGAGTGCTTCTGCACCCATCACAAAACCAATAATAATTGGTGAAATGATTGTGATGGCTCCTGGCAACATCATTTCGCGAAGAGCGGCTTTGGTTGAAATCTCCACACACTTACCATATTCAGGCTGTCCTGTACCTTCCATGATCCCAGGGATTTCACGGAACTGACGACGTACTTCCATTACCATGTCCATCGCTGCCTTACCTACCGATTTCATTGCAAGAGCAGAGAATACAACCGGAATCATACCTCCGATGAACAATGCGGCAAGTACATCCGCCTTGAAAATGTTGATCCCATCGATACCCGTAAACGTCACGTAAGCTGCGAAAAGGGCAAGAGCAGTAAGCGCCGCTGAAGCGATAGCGAATCCTTTACCAACCGCTGCTGTAGTGTTACCTACCGAATCGAGGACGTCTGTACGCTGGCGTACTTCTTTAGGAAGCTCAGACATTTCAGCCACACCACCTGCATTGTCTGCTATAGGGCCGAATGCATCGATCGCCAGCTGCATAGCTGTGGTTGCCATCATCGCTGATGCAGCGATCGCTACACCATAGAATCCTGCCAATTCGTATGAACCCCAGATCGCTACTGCGAAAAGAATAACAGAAGAGAATGTAGAAATCATTCCTGTAGAAAGTCCCGCAATGATGTTTGTTGCTGCTCCTGTTGAGGAGTTTTTGACGATGTCGAGCACCGGCTTCTTCCCGAGCGCTGTGTAGTATTCTGTAAAGAAAGAGATCAGATAACCAACGCCAAGGCCGACTAATGTAGCATAAAAAACATGACGACTTGGGATCGACTGAATGCCTTCTCCGAAGAAATTCATCTTAATTGTTTCAGGAAGCATCCATTGGACGAGAAACCAGCCTGCAATTGCAGAAAGAAGAATTGAAGTGATATTTCCGATGTTCAATGCGCGCTGAACTTCAGCTTCTTTCGCGTCATTATTCGAAATACGTACCAAGAAAGTACCGATGATTGATGCGATTATTCCGACTCCCGCGATCATGATCGGAAGGAGGATTGGTCCCATTCCACCAAAAGCATCTTTAAATATACCTGTTTCAGAAGCATCGGCCATATCCTTTATGATGTAGTTTCCGAGTACCATTGAAGCAAGCACGGTTGCCACATAAGAACCGAAGAGATCAGCTCCCATTCCGGCAACATCCCCAACGTTGTCCCCAACGTTATCTGCAATCGTCGCAGGGTTGCGCGGATCATCCTCAGGAATTCCGGCTTCTACTTTACCTACAAGGTCAGCACCTACG
>JBKCAB010000297.1:0-2417 GCA_046307935.1 Bacteroidota bacterium
ATCCTACTGAGGTGATCCTGTTACGTATTTCCTTTAGACTTGGCATACTCTAATTCGGGATTCAGGATCCGGAATTGAGGAAATAATCCCAAATTCCAGATTCCAAATTTTTAATATTTGTCTGCAATCTCTTTCGCAACGCGTGAAAGCGTATCCGTGAGCTCGTCGGTGTACTTTCCTGCCTTGAGCGCAACCAACACATCAGAATGCTTTGCTTCAAGATAATTGAGGAATTCTTTTTCAAACTCCTTCACTTTTGAAACAGGCACTTTTTGGATTAATCCTTTCGTTCCCACATAAATAATAGCGATCTGTTTTTCCACCGGGAAAGGGTCTCCTTCACGCTGCTTCAGGATCTCAACGTTACGCGCACCTTTATCTAGAACGGACTTGGTAGCCGCATCGAGATCTGAACCGAACTTAGCGAAAGCCTCCAATTCACGGTACTGCGCCTGATCGAGCTTGAGCGTACCGGCAACTTTCTTCATCGACTTAATCTGTGCTGACCCACCCACGCGGGATACAGAAATACCAACGTTGATCGCCGGACGGATACCTGCATTGAACAAATCTGATTCAAGGAAGATCTGTCCATCGGTGATAGAGATTACGTTCGTTGGGATGTATGCCGATACGTCACCTGCCTGTGTCTCAATGATCGGAAGTGCTGTAAGCGAACCACCACCTTTCACAATTGGTCTCAACGATTCAGGTAAATCATTCATTTGGGAAGCAATCTTGTCGTCAGCAATAACCTTTGCCGCTCTTTCCAACAATCTTGAATGCAGATAGAAAACGTCACCAGGATATGCCTCACGACCCGGAGGACGACGAAGCAACAAGGATACCTCACGGTAAGCAACGGCCTGCTTGGAAAGATCATCATAAACGATCAATGCCGGGCGTCCAGAATCACGGAAGAACTCGCCGATCGCTGCACCAGTCATTGGTGCATAGAACTGCATTGGTGCCGGATCTGCGGCATTCGCTGCAACGATCACGGTGTAGGCCATTGCACCTGCGTCTTCCAATTTTTTTACGATTCCAGCAACGGTCGAACCTTTCTGCCCGATGGCAACGTAGATACAAAAAACGGGTTCACCACGGTCGTAAAACTCACGCTGATTGATTATCGTATCGATCGCCACAGTGGTTTTTCCTGTTTGACGGTCACCGATGATCAATTCTCGCTGACCACGACCGATCGGGATCATCGCATCAACGGCTTTTATACCTGTCTGAAGTGGCTCGTTCACCGGCTGACGGAAGATCACTCCCGGTGCCTTGCGCTCGATCGGCATTTCATATAACTCGCCGGTAATAGGGCCTTTACCATCGATCGGCTGTCCGAGGGTATCAACTACACGACCTACCATGCCATCACCAACTATTACAGACGCAATTCGTCCAAGTCGCTTAACGGTATCTCCTTCTTTCACAGCAGTCGAACGTCCAAGTAATACAGCTCCTACATTGTCTTCTTCGAGGTTGAGAGCAATTCCCTGCAATCCACCGTCGAACTCGATCAATTCACCATACTGTACTCCTCTCAAGCCGTAGATACGTGCAATACCGTCACCCACCTGGAGTACGGTACCTACTTCCTGAAGTTCAGCCTCGGAACGGAATCCGGAAAGCTGTTCTCTTAAAATTGCAGAAACTTCTGCCGGTTTTACATCTGCCATCTTTTCCTATTTTGCTTTGATGCCCACCTGGGTGGATTATTTTGTTAAACGTTGTTTCAACTTATTGAACTGACTTAAAACAGACGCATCGATCTGTTTGTCATCCATGCGCACGATAAAACCACCGATCAATGATTTATCGATAATTTCATTTACTTCAAGTTCACCTTTTACAGAGGACTTGATCTTCTTCATAATGTTCTCACGCGTTGCTGCGTTCAATGGCACAGCCGAAACGAGAGTCACCGGAACGATCCCTTTATATGCCTTCACCTGATTTTCAAATGCTTGGGCAATGTCATTCAACATGTATTCGCGGCGGTTCTTGGTGATCAAACCAATGAAAAGTGTCGTGACTTTGTCGAAATCTGAAAAGAGATCATTAAATATCGCCACCTTCTTATCCGCTTTCACGATCGGCGAGTTCAACAGAAGTCGGAAGTCATGGTTTTCGCTACTAACCTTTGCGAGATAACGCATATTATCCGCTACCATATCAAGCTTACCATTTTCAACGGCCAACTCGAGGAGGGCTTTTGCATAACGCGATGCTGCCTTGGTGCTTTTCATCTTCTAAGATCAGTTCAGATTAATGTCTCCCGCCAATTTATCTGCAAGGGCCTTCTGTTTATCATCGGATGCAAGCTCACCACGAACGACTTTCTCTGCGATCTCCAACGAAAAAGACGCCACCTGTGTTTTGAGCTCTGCGATCGCAGCCGCTTTCTCCGA
>JBKCAB010000298.1:0-3515 GCA_046307935.1 Bacteroidota bacterium
AAAACCCACGATCTTAAGTGGATAAATATCACCACTTACGGTGATCAGCTGCACTACGTCTCCCACTCTAAGTGATAATTTTTTGGCAACACCTTTACCGAGTAGGATTCCGTTCTCATGCACTGCGAGATCTCTCGCGGAACCGTCAACAATGTAATCCCCAAGATTGTACTGTTCTGCTTCCTCTAAAACATCAATGCCCAATAGTGAAGCGTTGAGGCGGGTATTGCCTGCGAGGTAAAAGGCTTGTGCTCGAACCAATGCCGTTACGCCCTTCACCTCCTTCATCTTGCGCAATTGTTCCATGAGTGGAAGCGCATTGTGTACGCGTGTCTGACCTTTTTTCGGTTTTACCGACCGAACCAATCGAACATTGTTTTTGAATTCAGTTAAGCGGTCGATCGGTTGAACAGTACTCGGAATTTCCTCATTGTAGATATGAATATGCGGTGTACGGTTCAAAATAAGTCCATCCAATAACCCATTCAATCCCGTCATAAAGCTCATCATGATGATATAGGCTGCAATCCCGAATGTTACACCCAAAGCAGCTACCAGCGTTTGCTTCTTCCGAGAAAGCAGGTGAGTCTTGGAAATGGAAAGTACTACTGAATACTTCATTACATCGGTTTGAAGATCACGGCACCTTCTGTTAATCCCTCAAGCACCAGAGCATGCGTCAGGCTCATCGTTCCCAACTTGATCCTTTTCAATCCATCAGATGTTTCCACCTGATCATTGCCAACAATATATTCTCTTGGTATGACCAGCGCATTTTTTTTCTCCGCAATCACAATATTCGCTTCACCAGTCAAACCATAGTAAAGCCTATCTGGCATGGATACAAAAGTCCCCTCAACTTCAAAGGTCTGTGTTCTGGTATCCATTTTTGGTGATATTCGGGTAACGATCGCCTCGAAAGTCTTATTTCCATATGCCTCCAGATTGATAATTATGCGTTGACCTTTCTGAACCTTGGAGATATCAATCTCATCGATGAGCATTTTAATAACGAAGTTCTTCGCCGACCCCACCACTGCGACTGGTTCCTGCATATTGACATATTCACCCGGTTCCTTTTGCAGGTCATATACCACCCCTTTCATCCTATTGCGAATGACCGCCTCTTCCGAACGCGAAACACTACTGTTCATGTTGTTTCGCGCTTGTTGCATAGAGATACCCAACTCCTTCTCTGATCGTTTGAGTTTGTTGCGCAGTGCTTTAACTGTATTTGTTGAGGCTGTATGCGCCAATTCTATCTGATCCATCTCTGCAGAAGTTATTAGCCTATCGTCGAACAACTTCTTGTACTTAACATATTGTGTAGAATCGTTTCTTCGCTTCAACTCCGCATTCTGCAACTCCAATTTCAGGTCCTGCAATAGATTCACTTCTCCGGAATAATATCTTTCCGCCATTTCAAATGAAAGCCTGGCATTACTTGCGTTATTGGCCGCAACAACATCACGGATATACATGAGCGGAAAACCCGCATCAACCGTATCGCCCACTTTTACGGTTATCTGATCGATGTATCCGGGTACAGATGAGTTCACTTTGTACATTTCTTCGGGTTCAAGTACCACACTGGAATAGACTGCTTCTACGATATCACCCCTTTGAACTGTCAGCGACTCTCTTTCCTCACCACAAGAAAGGAGCAAAAGCAGTAATAGAAGTTGAACCGGAATTGTTTTTATGACCATACCGCGAAATTAATCATTGGAGAACGACTGAATTATGATTTTTATCAACTTCTTATTTGAGAATAGTAACTGTGCCGAATAATCGAAACGGACTCACAATTGAAGGCTGAAAACGAGGAGGAAACCTTGACAAATTGAGCGATCGGAGTTAAATAATATGCTTAATTTTGTGAGAAAGAAAGGAGATCAATGGAATTGATGTTAAATACGATCGAAGAGGCTATACAGGATATCAGAAATGGGAAGATCGTGATCGTGGTTGATGACGAAGACAGGGAAAACGAGGGGGATTTTTTGACTGCCGCTCGGAATGTAACGCCTGAGATCATCAATTTCATGGCTACATACGGCCGTGGATTGATCTGTGCTCCGCTTGTAGAGGATCGTTGTGATGAGCTCGGACTGGAACTTATGGTTCGGGACAATTCTGCCACCTATGAAACGCCTTTTACAGTGTCTGTCGACCTGATCGGTCATGGTTGTACAACCGGAATTTCGGCGAGTGATCGCTCTAAAACGGTAAAGGCACTCATTGATCCAACTACCAAACCTGAAGAATTGGGTAAGCCTGGGCACATTTTTCCGCTTAGAGCGAAGAAAGGGGGTGTATTAAGGCGTGCGGGACATACAGAGGCTGCTATCGACCTTGCCCGACTTTCGGGATTTGAACCGGCCGGTTTGATCGTAGAGATCCTGAATGAAGACGGTACAATGGCTCGACTCCCTGAGCTCATGCAGATCGCTAAAAAATTTAATCTGAAGATCGTTTCTATAGAGGATCTGATCAAATACCGGATCACCAATGAATCACTGATCGACCGTGTTGTAGATGTTAAAATGCCGACGAAATATGGTGATTTTGAACTCATTGCCTTTCAGGAAAAGAATACCGGACTGGAACACCTTGCACTAATCAAAGGAAAATGGTCAAAAGACGAACCGGTGCTGGTACGTGTGCATTCGTCATGCGTGACCGGTGATATTTTCGGTTCTTGTCGCTGCGATTGTGGTCCACAGTTACACAAAGCCATGGAGCTGATCGAAAAAGAGGGAAAAGGGGCCATCGTGTATATGAACCAGGAAGGTCGGGGCATTGGAATGGTGAATAAACTCAGGGCATACAAGCTCCAGGAAGAAGGGTACGACACTTTAGAGGCAAATATTAAACTGGGATTCAAAGGTGACGAAAGGGATTACGGTATTGGGGCACAGATTATCCGTGATCTCGGCATCTCAAAAATGCGCTTGATGTCCAATAATCCTACAAAAAGGACCGGTTTGATCGGATACGGACTCGCAATAGTGGAAAATGTTCCTCTCGAGATCCAAAGCAATGAACACAACGAGCTCTATTTGAAAACCAAAAGAGACAAGATGGGACACACGCTCAAACTGAAATAAATATGCTAACAGCTGTCGGGATACGTAAATCTTATGGTGCACTGCAAATCTTGAAAGGAATTGATCTGGAGGTTCATCAGGGAGAAATCGTGTCGATCGTCGGTTCATCCGGAGCTGGAAAAACAACCCTCTTACAGATACTAGGCACACTTGATAAACCCGATTCTGGTGAACTCATCATTGACGGGATCAAACCATTCAAATTATCTTCTTCTGAGCTTTCTGCTTTTCGGAACCGCTCGATTGGTTTTATTTTTCAATTCCATCAGCTTTTACCTGAATTCTCTGCGCTAGAAAACATCTGCATGCCAGCTATGATTGGAGGTTTGGGATTGTCTGAGGCACGTAAAAGAGCACTTATGTTACTTGAAAAACTGAACCTTCAGCAAAGGGCGGACCATAAAC
>JBKCAB010000299.1:0-2092 GCA_046307935.1 Bacteroidota bacterium
TTGATGCGGGTGAAGAGCTCGTTGTCCAATTTCACGTAATCTGTGAAATCTTCTGCCACCAGCTTTGGAAAAGTATTCATTGTTGTTTTCCAACGCTTATCCCAGTCGGTGCGGCTTTTAAGTTTTCGGATGATCCCGTTTGTCTGGTATTCTCTCCAATTCCAGTTTTGTTCTCTGCAAAATTCATTGATATCCTTGTCACGGTCAAAGGTGAGTTTGTTTCCAATTTCCTTGTAAGAGAAGAGGAATTTTACTTATTATATTTCATTAAGAGCACTAAAAACCGTACTCACCTCTTCATGAAAAACGAACAACTGAGCAGCAATATGCTCAAGCTTGTGCTGCATATCCATCAATGACTCGTGTACGAAGCGCCAATGGCGCGGATCACTGTCATCGTAGCTCATTATTGACGGTTCGAAGCAATAGATGAGCAACACCGGATATCCACTTCTCTGAGCTTCAAAGAGCGGTTCGTGGTCCGTAAAGCGCAGGTCGCGCTTGTACCATACGATACTGATGGGTTGCTTCATCAAATACTAACAAGGGAGCTCAATGAAATGTTGTAAAATGTAGTATTCAAATTGACCCAGCCGACTTTATTTATACTTTTAAGAACCGAAATAATGAGAAAGGAAGTAATCATGCGATTTGGATCATTGCTGGTGTTGCTAGTTTTTAGTCTAACAACTCTTGCACAAGATGAAAACTTCCTCCCCATTGACCCAACGGAGTTTGTGCGCATAGATGTAATGATAAGCAGAGATCAGGTATTTGTGCGCATTTTGCAGCTTCCAGAATCTTCAGAGTTTGGTTATTTGATCTTTAATGAAGTGAATGAAACGTGCAGTGGTGGACTGGAATTGAATCCTGCTATTATCGGACAGCAACACACACTTATTTCCCTCAAAAATAGTTGTTCAGAGAGCGATACGTTTGTTTTCATCGTCCAGAACAGGTTTGAAAACAGAATAAAGTACCCGCCTATTCTTTTTCGGCCCGGACAAGATCATTCAGAACTTGTTTTTGGTGAAGGCTGCTACAGGATGTCCTGCATCCCTCAGAATGATCCCTGGATGCCGTATGTGGAGGAACCTTTCCTGATCTCTACCAAGAAGTATTACCTGAATCCTGAGAATGGAAAGATCATGAGTGGAAAGCGGATCATTCGCAATGGTCTGTTCACCGCCTGTGAGCTGGAATCCTGGATACTGATCGAAGAATTCGGACGTTATCCGGATAAGAACAGGAAGATCTACACCGGTCGTGAGCTGATCGCTATGAAAAGGCTCAAGCCAAAGGAGTGGGATTTTGACGCGTTTTGAGTTCCACAAGATCATTCGCCAACCTATTTTCCCTTTTCTATATATTTCGTTCACCACATAAAAACCTTACGATCAGCTTCCTTTCTTTTGTTGAAAAGTTTTTGATTACTTTTTAATCATTTTTTGATTACTTTTTAATCTTATTAATTGAAAAGTAACGTAACTTTGGAGGAGAATATGGACCGCTGACCTCGATACATCCCTTTGCCAACCGAGTAGCCGACGAAGGAGGATGTAGCGAGGTAGCAAAGGAACACTCGGTCAGCGGTCTATGTTCTATACTCCAAACACGATATGCAGCCAATACTGAATTTTAAACTCATTCACTATGGCTGGTTTGCGCTCAATAGTACACATGGACCTCGACACTTTTTTCGTGTCGTGCGAACGTCTGCTCGACAGTCGTCTGGCAGGAAAACCGATCCTGATCGGCGGCATAAGTGACCGCGGGGTGGTAGCATCGTGCAGTTACGAGGCCCGAAAGTTCGGGATCCACTCCGCCATGCCGATGAAAATGGCAAAGGAACGTTGTCCGGAAGCGATCATCATCAAAGGGAATTCAGCCACTTACAGTAACTATTCAAAAATGGTTACCGAAATCATCCGCGAGGCAGCTCCCGTTTACGAAAAATCGTCGATCGATGAGTTCTACATGGACTTTTCCGGGATGGATAAGTTCTTCGGAACGATGAAGTATGCTTCAGAACTGCGTCAAAGGATCATTAAGGAGACGGGGCTTCCGATCTCTTTCGGACTCTCACAGAACA
>JBKCAB010000300.1:0-1190 GCA_046307935.1 Bacteroidota bacterium
GCCACGATCGATGGAAGACCAAAAATGGCTGCTGTGCGCAGATCGACCTTCCCGAGCAGTGCGCTCTGTACGCCCCCAACGAGTGAAGTGGTTCCCACGATGAACAAAGAATAGGCGGTTGCCAGAACTGGATCCACTCCCATAATGTACACCAGGATCGGTACAGTGAGGATCGAACCTCCACTGCCGACCAGGCCGAGCGTGACACCGACGAGAATAGCGAGTATGTATCCCACTGTGATCATCCGTGTGTAAATGTAGCAAAGTTCGGTGGAGTTCGCGAAACTGTTGCAGTTGCCTAACGTGGACTGCATCGAACTTCAAGATATGGCGGATGTTAGCGAAATAATTCCTAACTTGTGCTGTAAATTCAGCTCGGCATGAAAAAAACAGCATTTCCTTTTCTGGCTTTGGGGCTCTTTCTGGCTGCTTCCTGTGGCAAAGATCCTGTGAGCAATGTGGACTGTCCTTCGGGGCTCGTTTCATTCAGTGCGCAGGTGCAACCGATCATCAATCAGAACTGCAATGTTTCGGGTTGCCACGGATTTATGAACGAGGCGCCTTTCCAGTTGTTGACGCATCAACAGGTGGATTCGGCTGTGATCTATGGCAATCTTCTTTTTGCGATCAAGCACCAGTCACCGCTGCCTATGCCGAGGATCGATCCGCTCTTGCCGGATGCCTACAAATTGCCGGATTCCTTGATCAACATCATTGAGTGCTGGATCAATCAAGGCAGACAAAACAATTGATTGAAAGCAGGCTGACTAAAGTTGGTTGTTTTTTACCACATAGGCACGGAGAGGTACTGAATTTTTGAAGGGCACGGAGGGATTGTGATTGAATGGCTTTTTTACCACATAGGCATGGAGAGATTTGGAAGTGCACGGTGTTTGAAGGGCATGGAGGGATTGTGATTGTTCGGCTTCTTTACCACATAGGCATGGAGAAATAAGGATGTGCGCGGTGTTTGAAGGGCACGGAGAGATTGTGAGTGAGTGGCTTCTTTACCACATAGGCATGGAGAGAATTGGAAGTGCGCGGTGTTTGAAGGGCATGGAGGGATTGTGTGCGGATGGCTTTTTTACCACATAGCATGGAGGGATTTGGAAGTGCGCGGTGTTTGAAGGGCATGGAGGGATTGTGATTGGGCGGCTTCTTTACCACATAGGCATGGAGAAATATAGAAG
>JBKCAB010000301.1:0-575 GCA_046307935.1 Bacteroidota bacterium
GAAGTTGAGGAATATGTGGTCACCAATGAGATCGCATCAAAGGTTCGTAACTTTTTCGCTTCCTATAATGATTATCAAGGTGCCAATGGTGTTTGGATCTCAGGCTTCTTTGGCTCGGGTAAATCGCACTTATTGAAAATCCTTTCTTACATACTTGAGAACAAAGAGTATGATGGAAAGCACCTAGGAGAATTATTCGCTTCGAAGATCACGGACGACCAAATGCTTAAGGCAGATATTCTAAAGGCAACAAAAACTCCTTCGGAATCAATTCTCTTTAATATCGACCAGCAAGCTCAGATCACCACGAAAGGTGAAGAGGATGCTATTTTGAATGTGTTTTACAAGGTGTTGAATGATCACATGGGTTACTTCGGTGCTCAGCGTCATGTGGCTGAATTCGAGCGATGGTTGGACAATGAAGGAAAGTACGCCGACTTTGTGGATGGCTTTGAAAAAGAAGCGCAAGAACACTGGACGGTTGGAAGGAGAAAGTACTTTGCTCCAAAGATCAAAGATGCTATTGCACAAACCTTATCAAAGTTGAATGGTGATTCTCCTGAGAACTACAAGGA
>JBKCAB010000302.1:0-1450 GCA_046307935.1 Bacteroidota bacterium
AAACCTCACCTGAATGACCACAACTCACAAGGAAATACCCGTTGCTTTAGAAACCTGAAAGAGGCTACTGATGAAGCGGTAGCTTTGTTCTCGAACAAGAATGCCCAGGAAGACATTTTCTTACCTCCTTATGAGAAGATCGCAGAGAAGTTTGATCAGGCATTGAAGAACCTGCGACTCATCACACCAACCTATCAAAGCGTGGATGAACTTCCGAGCGAAACCGAAGAAGGCGAATTTATCCTAGCGTTCCGTGCCTTGATGCGCGTTAAGAACGTTTTAGGCTCCTACACCGATTTTGATTGGGATGATCTCGGCATGGATGAGCAGGAATTCGAGGATTACAAGAGTAAGTACCTGGACCTCTACGACAAGGTGCGCAGTTCACGAGAGAAGAAGAAAGAATCCGTTTTGGAAGAGATCGATTTCGAATTGGAATTGATCCACCGCGAGGAGATCAATGTGGCTTACATCCTGAAATTGCTTGCACAACTCAAAGCTTCTAGTGAGGAGGCACCGATGGATGCAAAATCACTCCGTAAAGCCATTATCGACTTAATCGGTGGAGAAATGAAACTACGTTCCAAAAAAGAACTCATCGAACAATTCATCGACGAAAACCTTCCACGCATTTCAGATCTGGATTCGATCACCGATGAATTCGAGAAGTACTGGCAAGAACAGAAAGTCCTCGCATTGCACAAACTCTGCGAGGAAGAAAACTTAGACGAAGAACAATTTAAAGCCCTGATAGACACCTACATATTCTCCGGTCAAGAACCGATCAAAGAAGACATTTATCGCTGCATGGCCAATCGCCCAAGCATTTTACAGGCGAGAAGTATTGGTGATCGGATTATTGCACGAATGCGAGAGTATGTAGAGGTGTTTGTAATGGGGGTGGCTTAAACTTGAAAAAAATGAAGGTCTCTTTTCACAGATTGCTGTTCTTTGTTTATCTTGGGTTTTAGTTCAAAAATTTGAACGAGATTGGAATAATATTTTAACACAAGAAAAAAATGTCTGGGATGATATTTCTATTCAGAATGCAGAGAATGCATGTCACGACCTGTACAGTTCGACTGATAAGTATATAACAGAATGAAACAATAAAGAAGGTAAAACGCTTAAGAAGTGAAAAGAAAATAGTGGAGAAACTACCCTTTATACCGAACCAAATATACAACCGTCGGAATGACATTCACAAAGTCTATGGCGGTAACTGGCAAGGAGGGATTTGTCCTTCGAGGGAGTTTCCTTATATTTTCATTTTTACGGGTTCAGGTGGAGGTCAGCACGGTTATAAAGACCAATGGGAAAATAAGAATGTTTTCTCCTATACCGGAGAGGGTCAAAGTGGCGACATGGAATTCACCCGGGGAAATTTGGCGCTGCGTGATCATTTGAATAATGGGAAGCGTGTTTTTCTGTTCGAGTATGTCCAGAAGGG
>JBKCAB010000303.1:0-309 GCA_046307935.1 Bacteroidota bacterium
CTTCAATACGAGAGAATTTAAGTTCGATACTCTCGTCATCTGAAAATAAAGGAGAAAAAGGGACATTCCAAGCACTTAAAGATATTTCCTTTTCACTGGAGCGAGGTGATGTACTAGGTATAATTGGAAGAAACGGTGCAGGAAAGAGTACCTTACTGAAAATCTTGTCACAGATTACGAAACCGACCACTGGCCGCTTAGAGCTCAATGGAAGAATTGCATCGCTACTGGAGGTAGGGACAGGATTCCACCCGGAGCTCACGGGCAGGGAAAAGATTTACCTAAACGGCACCATTCTCGGGATGTCCC
>JBKCAB010000304.1:0-1175 GCA_046307935.1 Bacteroidota bacterium
GTCGGAGATGGAATGTTGCAAAAAATGGCTCACTTATTTTATTGGCAGCACTATCTTTTTCTGTGCGTGCCGTTGCTCAAGAAAGCAATAATCCAACCGTGAAGAAGAAAGAAGTTCTTTCTGCTAATTCCTGCACAACTTCAGCTGCGGATTTTTCTTCATCCCATGCGGCTTTAAAAGAGTTGGAGGTAAAGATCAATACCCTATTGAAAGAGGTGCGCATCCAACTCGCTGATGCATCCAACAAACAATGGTTTAATGAGCACCTCGAGAAAAGCCTAATCAATAGGTCAGGAAAAGTTTGTCCAAACATGGACTTGCTTCTACTCATGTTTGGCAATGAACCATTCACTGCTTCATCCAACATGGACAAGCAAGAGCTGCTTTACGCTATCGATTTATTAAATGTGTCACTCAACGGAATGTTGACGAAGTAAGGGATTTAATACTTGGAAATTATGAAAAAGATATATTTAATCACAGGAATACTCCTGTCCCTGTTCGGTGTAGTAGATACTGCGTCTTCACAAACTGCAATTAACCAGCAAAATGCAAGTCCCTATGTAGTTAGTGGATTTTACAGAGACAACGGCGGGACTGGAAATTACACTAATAGCCACAATACAACTATAGTATTTAGGCCTGCTGTAAGTACTATGAAGGTTCGCCTCACTTTTACAGCCTTTTCAACGGAGAACAATTATGATGGCATGATGATTTACAATGGTAATTCAACTGCCGCTCCTTTGATTTCTTCAGGTCTTGGCGCGGGTACTAATGCTACAACTTGTCCAGCTGGTTCATGGAGGGGAACAGGAAGTCCAGGGACGGTAACTTCAACTGCCGCTGATGGCTCCTTAACCATTGTATTTAGATCCGACGGAAGTGGGGTTTCTACAGGTTGGCAGGCTAACATATCTCTAACAGGTAGTCCTTGTTCTGCAACTTTTACTGATTTTGGTGGGCCGAGTGCTAATTATTGGAACGGTTTATTTGATCAAATTACATTGTTCCCGAACAATACGGCAACTGAAAAAATACAAATTAATTTTACATCCTTTTCAACGGAGAACAATTATGATGGCATGATGATTTACAATGGTAATTCAACTGCCGCTCCTTTGATTTCTTCAGGTCTTGGCGCGGGTACTAATGCTACAACTTGTCCAGCTGGT
>JBKCAB010000305.1:0-3006 GCA_046307935.1 Bacteroidota bacterium
CGTAGAACGTCACCCCGATCTTGATCTTTTGCAGATCGAAGATGTGATTCTCGGTTGCGCGAATCAGGCAGGAGAGGATAACCGGAATGTGGCACGAATGGCCGGATTATTGGCCGGGTTACCTGTTCAGATTGCCGGTGAAACGGTCAATCGACTGTGTGCATCAGGAATGGCAGCCGCGATCAATGCTTCTCGGGCTATCAAGGACGGGGCAGGTGATCTGTACATTGCAGGAGGAGTGGAACACATGACCCGCGGTCCGTGGGTGATATCAAAAACTTCCAGCGCCTTTGGTCGCGACGCGCAGATGTTCGATTCATCATTCGGATGGCGTTTTATCAATCCAAGGATGGAGGAGCTCTATGGTGTCGATAGCATGGGGAATACAGCTGAAAATCTGGTGGATCTTTACGGTATTGAGCGGGAAGCACAAGATCGGTTTGCATTATGGTCCCAGGAGAAAGCAGCCCGTGCAATGGCAAACGGTAGGCTAGCTGAAGAGATCATACCGGTACTGATCCCCCAGAAGAAAAAAGAACCGATCCTTTTCGATAAAGACGAATTTTCACGGCCGGAAACAACGATGGAAAGTTTAGCTGCGCTCCGTCCTGCGTTTAGGAAAGATGGAACAGTAACTGCCGGAAATGCATCGGGGTTGAATGACGGCGCAGCGGCAATGTTGTTGGCATCGGAGGAAGGCGTGAACAGAAATCAGTTCCAACCGCTCGCACGCATTGTGAGCGCTGCGGTTGCCGGTGTAGAACCCCGGATTATGGGGATCGGTCCTGTTATGGCCTCTGAAAAAGCATTAAAAAGAGCAGGCTTGAAGCTCGAACAAATGGATGTGCTGGAGTTAAATGAAGCTTTCGCGGCACAGGTTCTTGCATGTACACGCAGAATGGGATTGGCAGATAATGATCCGCGGATCAACCCGAACGGAGGTGCCATTGCTCTTGGTCATCCCTTAGGTATGTCCGGTTCACGCATACTGTATTCAGCCGCACTTGAATTACACAAGACGGGTAAAAGATACGCGCTAGTCACAATGTGTATCGGTGTAGGTCAAGGGTACGCAACTGTGATCGAAAGAGTATGACCAAACCAATTACCCGTGTTAAACGTTGAAGATAAAATGTCGAAAAAGATCGCTTTTATACTACTATTATCGATCCTTTTTGCCTCATGCAGAAAGGAAAAGACCACTTGGGATTCGGACTGGGTAGTTCCCCTTGTGAATGACACGCTCTCGTTAAAAGAATTGGAGAACGACAGTACACTCACTATCGACGCATCGATGAACTACACCGTCGATCTTACCAGAACCATTGCGAATATCCGACTTATTGACAGTTTACGTATTCCTGATACGACAATCGTTCAGGATTATGTTCTGGGTGTTTCTTCAATCACAGTGCCACCAGGCTATACTATCGTTAATCAGATCGAAGAGCATGACATTAGCATGCCCGATAATATCCAGTTGAAAAAGGTTCGTGTCGATGAAGGTGTTATTCGCGTTAAGATCTACAACCCTATTGCAACAACCGCTTTTTTCACAGTAGAATTGCCGGGTGTAACCAAAGACGGCGTTGAGTTTTCGGAGGATTATTCTGCTCCACCCGCTGTAGGTGGAAATCCCGGAATCGCAGTTGCAGATCTCGATATTTCCGGTTCTTGGTTAGACTTGTCCGGTGAATTCGGCAACACATACAATGTTCTTCAGTCCAAAGTGATCGTTACTTCATCTTCTACGGGGCCATCTGTTGTATTGACCAGTGCTGATGTTATCAAAGTGGAAGCCACTTTCAAGGATGTGAAACTCGACTATGCAAAAGGTTATTTCGGTCACCAGGTCTATCAGGATACTGTTTCCTCCACCTTCGACATCCTTGATGTCGTTGAAAGCGGAAGCCTCGATCTCCCCGGCACCAACTTGCAATTCGAGATCGAAAATGGTTTAAAACTGAACGCCAGAGCAACGCTGCTACTGGTCAAAAACACGAACAAGTTAGGCAATACGGTGAATCTGAGTTCACCTGCCGTCGGCAATCCGATCTACATAGACCCCGCCACTGGCTCTTGGAATAGTCTTTCCCCTTCAACTGAACTGATCGAATTTACACCGGCTAACAGTAATTTGGAGTCGTTTCTTGAGAATCTTGGCAAGGATCTCTCATTTGGCTACAAGCTGGAGCTGAATCCATGGGGAAATGTGACTGGCGGTTATGACGAGATATTTCCCTCAAGTAGGCTGAAAGTCAAAGTGCATGCTGACCTTCCGCTGACCATTGGAATGGATGATCTTACTCTGCGAGATACGTTCAATATTGATATAGAACAGGATCCGGATAAAACACGTTTCGAGTCAGGAGAGATCGTATTGAATGCAACCAATGCATTTCCATTTCAGGGTAATGTTCAGTTGTATCTGCTCGATGAAAACGGCCAATTGTTACATTCTGTAACGGGAAGTTCTCCACTTCAATCATCTGTGTACGGGAGTATTGATACTGCTGATGGACTAAGGAAAATGAAATCAGAAGTGATCTTTCCATTGACAGCGACTGTTCTGCAAGATCTGAAAAGCATCAAACAAGCTTGCGTGCGTGTCAAACTGAATTCACCGGATGCATCTTCAAATGCCAATACAGCTGTTCAAATCCCGGCGGGAGCTTTCGTTTCTGTTAAGCTCAAGGCTAATTTCAGACTAAAAACTGTAATTTGATGAGGCTAACCTTATTATTTCTGACAATAAGTTACAGTCTGTTGGGACAGTTCGTAATACCAGTACAGTCTGATACTCTTGTCCCCAAATTTGAGTTAATTGGTTACGGTATAGCAGATGTCGGTTCTACTGCTGTTGAAAATGCCTTCTTGGGAAAATTCTCTTTTGGCGGCAATATCGACGAAGGAATTAAGAATGCCTCCTATGAGAGACACAAAAGATTGAATCGCATCGGTGTAGATGTCCCGACGGAGCTCGAATTTAGAAATTATCAGTCAGCC
>JBKCAB010000306.1:0-1111 GCA_046307935.1 Bacteroidota bacterium
ACCGCCAAAGCTTCCGCCGCCAAAACCTCCAAATCCGCCTGAACTGCCACCTGAACCGCCTCCACCAAAACCGCCAAAGCCACCGTAGTAACCACGACTTGAGAATCCGCCACCGCCACCACGACGACCGAAGAAGACAACGATTATAATAATGATCACGATCACTATGACCACAGCAATCCCATCTTCTTTTTTATTGCGCTTTGCATATTCATCGGAATTGTACTCGTTCTTGGCAAGCGACATGATCACCTCAACTGCAGCATCGATCCCGCCGGCGTAATCGTCGTTCTTAAAATGCGGAATCAGCTCATTGTCTACGATCTGGCGACAGGTAAGATCCGGTATAGCACCTTCCAATCCACGACCTGTAGCAATGAATGTTTGACGCCCCCCGTTCTCCTGGGTCGGCTTAATGAGTAAGACAACGCCATTGTCTTCTTTTTCCTGACCTACCTGCCATTTATCGCCTATCTTAGCTGCGTACTCCCAAGGTTCGTAACCACCTAAGTCGTCAGCAATGACAATAACGATCTGGTTGGACGTCGTTTTAGCGAATTCTTCGAGCTTCTTT
Organism: Bacteroidota bacterium; assembly: GCA_046307935.1. Classification (GTDB taxonomy): domain Bacteria; phylum Bacteroidota; class Bacteroidia; order Flavobacteriales_D; family Crocinitomicaceae; genus M0103. The sequence goes on from JBKCAB010000306.1 coordinate 575, forward strand.
TCGAGTTGAGCTGCATCGGACTTACTGATGAGATCCGGAAATTCCTTTGAGATATTGTTGTACAGGCGTTCCGGCATCGGCTTTGCCGGTATATCGTCCTGCGAATAAGCCAAAACTGGGAAGATGAAGAGCAGCACCACTATTTTTACGCAGTGTGAGAACAGCAATGTTCCGCGAAAGTTAGTTAGCGTTCTCATGCTTCTCCTTCGTCAAATGAGATCTCGTTTTCCAGCTCGTTGCGGTCACCGACCTCACTCGGGAAAGCATCCCTCAGCTGTTCACTTACCTTGATGATCCCTTGAATGAGACCCTCCGTGAATTGATGCTTGCGGAAATACGACTGCATCAGGTCGCGTTCATCATCCCAAAAATGATCGGGGACATGCTCATTGATCCCCTGATCGCCAATTATAGCAAACTTATGGTCTTCAGTGGCCAAATAGATCAGCACACCATTGCGCTGTTCGGTCTTTTGCATTCCCAGCTTCTGAAAAACTACAATCGCGCGCTGCACCGGATCACCTTTACAAGTCTTTT
>JBKCAB010000307.1:0-2948 GCA_046307935.1 Bacteroidota bacterium
ATTTACGTAGTGAATGTGATCGGCAGCAACGGTATCATGGATAACCTGAAGATCGTTAAGGAGTAATCCTGATCAATAATGAATAAGGAAAGGAGGCTTCGGCCTCCTTTTATTGTTTAGGTCATTTTTGAATCAATAACCCAACCTTGACGTGTAAAGCATTGTTTTGGTTTATTCTACATATTTCATTAATTTTCGGTTGCTAAATCATTGGTAATGCAACAAATTAAGCGCCTCATTTTATCAGGAATTCTGTTTCTTTTCAGCCTATACACGAGCGGCCAGCTGTCTTCTTCCAGTCAGACTGTGCTGGAGCCTGTTTATGCACCATGCATTGCAGATGAAATACCAAAGGAAAATCCTTTTCTATTGGACGATAAAGCACCAGGAGCCACCATTTTTTCTGCCAACTTTTCCAACTCGCTTGGCTCATGGACAAGCACAGGCGCTGATGCCGCATTATGGCAACATGATGATGATGGACCGAATGGTCAATTCGCAGTGACGGCAAATGAGATCATCAGCTCACAAAGCGCCAATAACGGATTTGCGATTTTCGACGCGGATCTGTCCAATCCTGGGGGCGGTCCATGGACCAACCGATCTGGCCAGCTTGTATCACCGGTGATCGATATGACCGGGATCCCATTTTCGTTCATTGAATTCTGGCACAAATACCGCTTCTGCTGCGATAATTCGTTCATCCCAAAGCTGGAAGTTTCTACCAACGACTTTGTAACATTCGCATCATTTGACGCAACAATCCCGGGGGTAGAACCCAATACGATCTCTCCGTCCTACAAAGCAAAGATCAATATCAGTGCTTTCCTGGATACTGCCACCAACCTCAATAATTTTCGACTCAGATTCAATTTCGACGGCAGCAACGGAGGCTCTCACTATTACTGGCAGATCGATGATGTAAAGGTTAGGGAGTCGTTTCTTTATGACTTGATTAACCTTTCAACTTCCTTTTTCATGGGAGCAATGGAATTACCCTATTATTTCATCTCACAATCCCAGCTCAGCCCGATTACCTTTTCTGCCAACGTTCGAAACGATGGAAGTTTACCGGCAACCAACACTCAGCTCAGTGTAAACTCCGTTCCGTTAATTGGAGGCGGCAATGGACCTGGAGTTGCAGTTTCCAACCCTCTAGAAATTGGACCCGCTCTTTCTGACTTACTCGTAACGTCGCCTACCGAGATGTTCACAGATACGAACGTCTACATAATGAATTACAACCTTGTGCAAGATTCAACAGATGCCATTCCACAGGACAATACACTGGATCACGTGATCACAGTACATGGTAAACTCTACAGCATTGACAACAATCAGCCGACGGGTTACATTGCCAATATGACCGGACAGACTGGACAAGCCCTCAAGATCGGTAATGTCATGGAGGTGCAGAACAATGACCAGATCGACTCCATGTATGTGTTTGTTACTGCAACATCAACCAATATCGGACAGATCATTTTCGGAGAGCTGCGCAGAAGACAGAACGGGAACTGGGTCACTATTGGTACCACAGGATTAAAGGCCATTACGATGTCGAACAATGGAGGTTCGATCGGTATGGCTTTCCCAGCTCCGATCTCTGTCTATCAAGGAGATACTCTGCTGGTGCTTGCCTGTCACAGCGGTGGGACACCGGATGTGCGTTTTCGAATCACTCAAAAAGTACCGGATGGTATCGTACAAGGTTACTTATCGGATGGCAGTCCGTTTGTACTTTCGGATCCGAATGCGATCATGCTGCGTTTAGGGATGACAGAATTAGTCGGGCTGGAGGATTTGGCATTCAGCAGGATCGAAATTTATCCCAATCCCGCGAAAGAGGTCCTGAACTTGTTCGGTTTTGAAGAGAATGACGCGCCATTCAGCTACGAAATCCTAAACCTCATCGGTCAGGTAGTATCCACAGATATTGTGCCCGTTGTTTCCGGTCACGCCGAACTATCAGTAAGGCATCTGGAGCCGGGGGCATATTTTATTCGCTCGAAGAACAGCCTGCCAACCAAACGATTTGTGAAGGAATAAGTCCTTAGCAAATTAAAAATTGTCCGTTCGCATGTTCGGACTTTGAAGTTGAATGTGTGTTCCTTATTTTCGTCAGAAATATATCAACCATGAAACTGATCCTACTCTCTTTTATCTTGTTGATGAACATTGTTGTCATTGCACAGAACGTGCACCGTTGCATGACACCACATGCGATCGATTTTCAGGAAACACTGACTCAGGGATACAAAGCGCTGGTTCAGGAAAGCTTCAATAGAGCAAAAAAGAAAGGGGGCCTGTTGAAAGCTGATCCGATCTATACGATCCCGGTGGTAGTACATGTTGTGTACAATACCGCTGAACAGAACATTCCTGACTCGGTGATCTACGATCAGATCAAGGTACTTACGGATGATTATAACCGCTGGAATGCGGATACGGTCAATATGCGGGCTGATTTCGAACCCGTAAAGGGCAATCCTCGGATCCGTTTTGTGCTTGCGCAGATCGATGCACAAGGAAATGCCACCACAGGAATTACACGCACCCAGACGTCTGTAGAGAGCTTCGGATCGTTCGCTCTCCTTACCGGATCGTTCGCTGATCTGGAAAAAGTGAAATCAACCGCTGACGGTGGGCATGATCCGTGGGACCAAAGCCGTTATTTGAATATCTGGGTATGCAATATGTCCCTGCCCTTACTGGGACCTGCCCTACTCGGATACGCTACCCCGCCCCCGGGATTACCGAATTGGCCAATAGGCCAAACCCCAACAGGGCTTTCGGATGGTGTTGTCATTCAATTTCAGGCATTCGGAAGCAATAATCCTGTACCCCTTCAATTCGGACAAACCGCTTTTGAAGTAGCAGGTCGCACCTGTGTACATGAGGTTGGGCATTATTTGGGGTTGCGGCATATCTGGGGTGATGGCGACTGC
>JBKCAB010000308.1:0-3023 GCA_046307935.1 Bacteroidota bacterium
GCCTATACCAAATCCGATTTCAGGATCTTCGGAAAACCATACACACGACCTTACAGAAGAATGGCGGTAACACTCACCTTTGGTGATGAATCGACTGATGTATTGGTACAAAAGGCAAAAGAAATGGCCGGGAAAATCCAAGTAAATTAAATTGTCTGACTTAATTGATATCAATGAGGGCCAGACAGGAGCAAATGGAGTCCCTGCGTCAATCGTGGGTCTCATCGGCCTTGTGTTGCTGACTATCAATTTTTGGATTTCGCTTCTTTTCTTTGGTATTTGTGTGATCATGGCATCAATGACGGAAGGAATTGAATTTGATCGACCGAACAAAAAATACCGGAAATATTACGCCCTTTTTAGTTTAAAATCAGGATCATGGAAAAAACTGCCTGCAGCAAACGGGGTTGCTTTAATAATGAACATCCGCTCGTTTTCTGTGACCAGATGGCTTCCCTCTAGTGTACGAAGTTCAGGTTCAGTTCGCGAGCGGATCCTAACGTTCAATATCATTCTAGAATCATTCAACGGACACGAGTTGCTTTATGAATTTTATAATTACAACCATGCAAAATTGGCCTTGGAAGCGATCGGTTCAATACTGGATGTTCCCTCACAAGACCATGTAGAGGTAAAAATAAATGAACGTAACTGAATCCATCGTGTGACTATCGACCCTCATACAGAATTGCTTTTCAGGGTGACTTTCGTCATTTTTTGCCGTGACTGAAAAGCTTACCTTAGCCTTATGAATATTCATCATTTCAAAGATCGAAAAGAAGCTGGTCAATTGCTTGCTGATCGACTTTTAGATTACAAGAATACGGAAGCGGTCGTTCTGGCAATACCACGTGGTGGTGTACCCGTGGGCGATGAGATCGCAAGAGAGCTCGAGCTCCCACTAGATGTCATCCTTTCCAAAAAGATCGGTCACCCGGAAAACCCAGAGTTCGCTATTGGTGCTGTATCTCTGGATACGGAGATCATGGATACGGGAACAGAGGTGCCGGACACTTTCATTTACAAGGAAATCCAGCGGCTAAAGCAAATACTCCGACAGCGTTACGATCTCTATGAAAGTCGCCTGGAAATGTTGCAATTGAAAGGAAAAACCGTCATTCTGGTCGATGATGGAATTGCAACCGGTAGTACTTTGCTCGTATGCATCAGCATGCTTCGCAGATTCCAGCCATCATCGATCGTGGTAGCAGTCCCGGTAATACCTACAGACCGCATCAGAACCTTCGAAACCGCAGCTGATCGTTTGATCTACCTGAACGCTCCTGAGCTCTTCAACAGTGTCGGGCAATTTTACGAACAATTTGATCAGGTCGAGGACAACGAAGTGATACGAATCCTGAGAGCGGCGAGAAAAAAATAAATTTTCCCTCCTATAAAACGGTCTTAACTATAAGAGAAGGTGCTTTATCGGTGTAGAAGTGTACGTTGCGGATAGACTGGTGTTTTTCCTTTGATCAAGGCCCCCAATAGTCGAAAATAAAAGTCGTACCCTCTTTGATTTCGATTGTCAGTTTACCTCCACATTGAATTTCGTGTTTACCCGGCTTTATCTCTCCTCTGACCCCAATTGCATAAGGCCAAATTTCACCATCCACATGCACTTCACATTTTTCGTTGTCTTTCTCCTTGATGACGAGATACGTTTTATGATCCTTTGATTTATATACTCTTCCTCTGAGTTCACGACCAGAAGCGCAAGAGGCGATGAACAAAATCGCACCAATCTTAATAGCTAAAACAGTGATTACTTTTAATATCTTCATGAAGCACTGTGGTTCCCATTGCCTAAGACTAGATAAGCCCCAATGCAATCTTCATTCGGATCACACGCTTGGCTGCTGCATCAACTTTTTTCTTGAATTCAGCATCCTTTCTGTACTTTTCCAGGATCTGCCCATGTGCTTTGGACGGATTCACAGGCATCAAAACAATATCCACTCCGGCATTTACGGCTTTCACTTCGCACTGGGGAATACTTGCCACACCACCCATGTTCATTGCGTCTGTAACGATCAGCCCTTTAAAACCATATTCATCGCGCAACAGCTTCGTTACAATGGTTTCGGATGTTGAAGCCGGGAGTCCTTTGGTATCGTACTTCGGGTTGTTTTTTACCGCAATGTGGGCGATCATGACTGAAAGCACACCATTTTCAATCAACTTTGGATAATTGCCAATCTCCTTGAGTTCACCGTCGATCACCTGCAATGACTGATGTGTATCCCCTGAAACGAGTCCATGGCCGGGAAAATGCTTCGCTGTAGCAATAATATTGTTTTTTTGAGTTTGCTGAATAAACGCATCTGACCATGGAATTATATTGGCAGGTACGGCGCCAAAACTCCTGAATCCAACCGTTTTATTGGGCGACATATCCACAACAGGTGAGAAATTGTAATTAATTCCGATGGCATTTAAGTCTTTTGAGATTACTTCAGCCACTTCTCTAACCTCTTCGATGGTTTTCAGTTCATTGGCCTTTTTAACCGAAGTTGATCCAATTATCTTTCTGTTTACCAAGCTGGGCTCTGCATCGGCACTGTAAAGAAATGGCAGATTCCCTATTGAATCATTCAATCCTTCAAATCCTTTGATCCAGTTTGTAAAATCTTCCTTCGTCCCATTGAGCATTAGAACACCGCCAATGATCCGTTTGCGGATCATGTCACGAATAACAGACTCGGTGCTTCCCAGTCGCCCGGCTGCAGGCATGATCAGTTGAGCTACGACCGCAGTGTCATCGAGCGTTGAAAAAATCTTTTCGACCTTTGAATCCAGCCATTCATTTTCCTGAAGAAAATCGGAGAGCGTGATTGTGGAATCGATCGCTGCTTGTTCTTTTTCCTCCCTATCCGATTCGCCGTTAACAGTCGATCCGGTCTGCTGGGCGCAACTTTGAAAGAGCACCGTGAAGATCATACTTCCTAGAAGGAGTTTATTCATCGTAAAATATCTTTTTGACATAAGCGCTAAAGTTAAGGTGTTGGGCCATCCCCCTTCCA
>JBKCAB010000309.1:0-4136 GCA_046307935.1 Bacteroidota bacterium
AAAATAGGTTTACCTATTGTACCCATCAGTTTTGGTCTGAGTCAAACAGACAAAAACTGAAAGTACCAATAGCTAAACCTATTTTTTCACTTACGTAAAAAAAACTGAAATAGGAGGTGTTGTCGTCTGTTGATGGTAACATCCTCGAGTAGGTTGATCGCGCTAATGATTGAATACCACCCATGACCAAACCAACCACCGCAGCGGCAATGTAGAATTGCCAGGGAAGGTAGACGAGGAAATAAACGTAAAGACAAAGTCCTATCCAAATACAAATTGCTATGCTGAGTGCCTGTTTGTTGCCAATGAGGTTTCCTAAACGAGAAAAAAGAAACGACCCCAGAATACCAACGAATTGAATGATCAGAATGCTGACGATCAGATCAGTGGTTTGTATGCCTATGATCTCTTTGTTAGCGAAAGCTGTTGCCATGATCATTACCGTTTGTACAGCCATGTTGAACATGAAGTAGCTAGCCAGGTAGCGTTTTAAGGGTTTTCGTGAACGGATATCATTCCAAACTTTTTTTAATTCCCTGAAACCTTTTGAGATCAACTGTTCCGAATCTTTTCTTGCTTTCGGTTGGGGCAATCTGACAAATGTATAAAATGCGAATACAAGCCACCACGTGCCCACTAACGGGAAAGCATAGTGAATATCCATGAGACCTGTAAATTGGGTCAAAACCAAAATAATGATCAATAAGATAGAGCTTCCAAGGTATCCCATGATGAATCCCCGTGCACTGATGGCGTTGTGCTGACTTTCCGGAGCTATTTCTGGCAGATAAGAATTGTAATATACGAGACTTCCCCAGTAACCAATGCTCGCAAAGAACAAAGGAAGAATGGTGAAGCCGATCGCGACCGGGCTCATTCCATCTGCCTTATGATCAAAAAAGAAGAGCAGTGCACTGGATACTGCGCCGAGAAAACAGAAGAACTGCAAAAAACGTTTTTTCTTTCCGGAATAGTCGGCAACTCCAGAAAGTAAAGGAGTAATTAGTGCCACCACCAAATACGACATAGATGCCAGATAAGCGTAAAAAGCGGTATTCTTAAATTCCAATCCAAAAAATGAGATGGTATCATAGATCGTTTTTCCGTCTGCATCTTTGAAGCTCGTCATTTTCTCGAACATGATCGGAAAGATCGCCGAGCTTATAATCAGCGGATAAACCGAATTGGCCCAGTCATAGAATACCCAGCCACGAATGATCTTTCTATCCTCCTTTTGCAGCATTACGATCGATCTTCCACGTAATCTTTTAGATAACTGAACGCTTCGGTCAGAGTACCTTCCTTGGTTGTTTCCGTTGCGCGGCCTATGATATTGTCTGGATCATCTTTCAATAAGGCAGGAAGTACATGCTTCATCAACTCATTACCGAAATCCTCCGAGGCATCCAAGGGCAGCTCACAAGGCAGATTGTCGACGGCCATCACCGCGATCGCCTGATCGTCAAGATAATCCGTTTCTATTTGGCTTACAGGGTCATAGCCATAGATCGCATCACCAATCTTTGAAGCGCGAATAGTGGATGCTATTGGTCCCGCTACATCACAACTGATATCCGCAATTACGGATGTTTTTCTTCCGGGTAATCGCAGGTCTTCCGCCGTGATAATGTAGGGTGATTTACTATTCCAAAAATGACATGGAATATACATTTGAGCCACTTTCAGAAATGGTGAAAAAGTTGATCTGTACAGGTCAGGTTGTGTGTAAAACTCTTGTTTATTGAATGGTTTTCCGTCTTTTCGGCCAAAATAGTCTTCTGCTTCAAGGTGGGTGTACACCGGACCATCAAAATCCCTGGTTAGGAATTCATCCGGTGCAACCTCTTTGATCGGTAAAAGATCGATGATCTCAACGGCACCATGACCGACCCGTCCGAATCCGGTGAGTACGATCTTCATATCTTTTGGCAGAGCCACCTTTTTCAGCTCCGATTCCATTTCCTTTCTGTCTGCACACTGGTGGGCCGGTTTCAGTGTATACAAACCGTGTTTCAGTCCATAGGTAAGAAACGCATTGTAGCATCCTACGATACCGGCAAAACGTCCAAATCCGATCAATCGTTTGTTGTGCCTGTCTTTAATGACTTCATAATCGATCAATTCAATCTTCTTCTCCAGAATCGCTTGAAGCAATTTGCGGTTGTATGGCTGTTTCTTGATCGTATGTGAAAAGAACATGAATTTCTTTCCGGGAATGAGATCTTCGATACGTACTTCCTTGACTCCAAGAATAATGTCGCACATTTCCAGATTCTCACTTAGTTTAATTCCTTCGTCTACATATGCATCATCCTTAAACGCTCTTATTGGACTTGGTTGAACGATCACTTCAACATTCGGATAGATGGTCTGAACAATTTTACATTGTTTAGGTGTAAGTGGCACCCGATGGTCCGGTGGTACTTTCCCTTCTCGGATAATTCCAATCCTGATCTTTTCCATTCCTTTACTCCGTTAGAGGTTCGTTCAGTAAATAGCTGTCAATTAACTCCCGAATACAGCCTTCACCGCCCTTTTTCGAAAGAATAATGTCAACGTTCGTTTTGATCATATTCACAGCATCCGAAGGACATGCAGATAAACCAACTTTTCGGATCATCTCCAGATCGTTAATATCATCACCGATTAGCGCAACGTTGTCCAAAGTAATGCCGAGGTCATCGCAAAACTGTTTGAGAATCGTCAATTTAGGTTCTCGTCCGATGTGGCATTTTTCGATCTTGAGCATGCGGGCGCGCTCACGGACCATCTCCGGCATAAATCCGGAGGAAATGATAGCCGGCTCGATGCCAAATTTACGCAGATGCTGGATCGCCATGCCGTCCTTGGTGTTGTACTTTTTGATGTGATCGCCTTTTTCAGTGATGTACATGCCACCATCCGTCATGACTCCGTCCACATCCATGACCAGCAGTTTGATCTTTTCCGTTTTTTTAGACCACAAATCCTTCCGATACATCGGCTTGAACAACAATGCTTGAAGATCAATAGTGTATTCTTCACAGATCGCCTGAAGGTCAAAAAGCGTCAGCTCATGCACATGATCTACCTCGAGATCGTTCATAAACTCATCGAATTCAAGACCATGACGGGTACACAAGCCCTTGATGTTTTGTTCGAGATGGATCATACTATTTGGTATCCAACCGACTGAGCGACTGGTTTTAATTCGTTCAATAATTTTTCGAACTGGTCATGATCAAGTTGTTGCGAAGCATCTGATTTTGCAGATCTCGGAGTTGGGTGAACCTCAATGAGCAAACCGTCGATTCCCATTGCAGTGCAAGCTTTGGCCAAAGATGGAACTCCGTAAGCATACCCCATGGCATGAGAGGGATCCAAAACGATCGGCAGATTGGTGTATTCCTGAAGCCATGCAACACCGCAAAGATCAAGTGTGAAACGGGTTCCTGTTTCAAAAGTACGGATACCGCGCTCACACAGAATTACATTGCTGTTTCCTCCTGAAAGTATAAATTCTGCTGCTTGAACAAACTCTTGCAGTGTTGTACCAAAGCCTCTTTTGATCAATACTGGTTTTTGTGTTTTAGCACATGCTCTCAAAATTCCTTGATCGTACATGGCTTTCGCACCTACTTGAATAACATCGGTGTATTCAATGATCTCCTGAATGTGGGTGGCATCCCTTGCCTCAGTGATCACAGTCAGTCCGAACTCTTCCCGCATTTTTGAAAGAAGTTTTAATCCATCAGTTCCCAAACCCTGAAATGAATAAGGAGAGGTTCTCGGCTTGTAGCACCCCCCGCGCAGCGCAGTCAGTCCGTTTTTTTTCAAAAGTTGAGCTGACTGACGGATCTGTTCCTCGGATTCTACCGAGCAAGGTCCGGCAATTAACAATGTATTCCCCGATTTCCCACCAATGTCCACACTTCCAAATCGCACCGATCTTTTTTCACTTCTGTACTTTCGAGAGGCTAATTGAATGTCGTTTGCAAATACCCAATAGGCATCGGTGTAAGGTTCAGCTTCCTTCGGGACTTCCTGTATTCCTGATCCCGTGACCAGCAAATTCATAGCGCCTTCAGTGATGTGGAATGCTTTTAATTCAACTGCAAGCTCAGCAGCCTTTTCACGTGTTACAGATGGTTTTAAAT
>JBKCAB010000310.1:0-4061 GCA_046307935.1 Bacteroidota bacterium
CCGAACCCAAGCATTGTCTTGCGGTTGCTTCCGCATGAATGACAGCTGCCCATGGGGGCAGAGACATGTCCACAGTAATGACATTTCAGTGAATTGGAATGTTTGTGATATGTCAGGCTAACGTCGCAATTCCTGCATTTAGGTGTCCAATTGCAGATCTCACATGACCAAAGCGGTGTGTATCCCCGCCTGTTCTGAAAGAGTATCACTTGCTCTCCCTTATTGAGTGTATCGCGAATGTGATCGATAAGAAAAGTCGTAAAATGCGATTGCATACTTTTATCGCGTCGCTCTTTTTTTACATCCGCGCAGAAGATCTCCGGTAAGTCAAGTCCTCCGAAACGCTCATCCAGGTTCACCAACCCGAATTTTCCATTTTTGGCATTGTAATACGTTTCCATACAGGGTGTGGCTGAACCGAGGACAACCTTTGCATTGTGAAGATGCGCCAGAACGACGGAGGCGTCGCGGGCATTGTATCGCGGAGATGGATCATGCTGTTTGAAGCTGCTTTCGTGTTCTTCATCTACGATTATGAGCCCGAGTTCCTGAAATGGCAGAAAAATCGATGAACGAGCGCCCAAAATAATCCTGAACCGATTAGGGTCGTTATGGAGTACATGGTTCCAGATCTCTACGCGTTCATTTTGATTGAAGCGTGAGTGATAAACACCGATCTGATCGCCGAAATAGCTGGATAGACGTTGTATAAGCTGCGTGGTCAAAGCGATCTCAGGCAGAAGAAAAAGGACCTGCTTTCCGAGATCCAGCTGTTCCTGGATCAGTTGCACATATACTTCAGTTTTTCCTGAGCCGGTAACGCCGTGAAAAAGTGTCACAACATGCTTTTCCATATTGATGTGGAGCTCTTCCAAACTTTTATTCTGAGCAGTGGAGAGCACCTTGAACTGATTTTCTCCGATTCCTTTAGTTGTGATCCTGCCGGTTTCTCTGCGTTGGATTTCGATCAATCCATTTTTTGCCAGCGACTGTAGCGTGGAAGTCGAAACACCACTGTCAAGTATTATTTTTCGCTCAACAGGTTGCAGCAAGCCGTTCTGATAATTTCCCTCCTGAAGTATTTTAAGGAAGGCATCGAGCTGTTTTCCTGCTCCTTTCCGTTTTTCAAGTCGTGTGATCGCATCGTGTAGCACATCTTCATCCGATAGGTCAGGATGCAACTGAATACAAAGTTTTGTTTTGGGCGAAAATCGTTCATTGAGTTCCTCGAGTGAAATGATCAAGCGTTTATCGATCATTTCCTTTACAACCGGCTGAATGGTTTTAATCCCTAAAATCTCCGAGATCTCCTTTAGGTCAAGTGACTCCCTTACTCCTAAAACGTCAATGATCTTTTCCTGCTTTTCGGTCAGCTGAATTTTATCCGGATCGAGATCGGGATGAAGTACGATGCGTGTTTCACTGGCCAATTTGAAGTTTGCCGGTAAGGCGGCATTCATGACGTCACCGATCGGAGACATGTAGTAGCCTGCGATCCATTGCCAAAAGGCATATTGTTTCCTGGTGACGATCGGCTGATCATCTAAAACATGCTCGATATAACGTGCTTGGTGTTCTTTCGGAACACGATCATGAACTTCTGTAATAATTCCGGTAAGCAATTTCGATTTTCCGAAGGGCACGACTACCCTCAGCCCGGGACTAACAGAACTGCTCAGTTCATGAGGCACTCGGTAGGTGAATTCCTGATGTATGGGAACAGGAAGGACTACGTTCGCGAACAATGTTTGCCTGTCAGTCATGGCTTAAAGTTAAAAACTGCCATGAACATGGTGAATAAATGTGGAAAACTCGCGGTTTAATCGCAGTACCAGGATTGTGCCTGATCTGCAATGTGCTGGCTGCAAAAAAGCAGGCTCCCCGTTATTTGCCCTATGCAAAGCTCCTGAGTTGATTTTGTATTGATACATCGAACAAAGGGTAAACCGGGATCAAGGTAGAAGGGACGCGTGTAGGTCAAGGTGTTTCTGGATGAAAAGATTCCAATCACTCTCGCCTCACCAGAAATGGTTAGGTTGGTATAGGTAGGTTTGTTCTGTGCCAGAGAGGAACTTGGTTTGTTCACGCTCATGTAGTTGTATAACTCCTGAGAACCACCGGTAAAGATCGCACTTATGGATACGAATCTTCGCTGATCGATAAGGGGATCTTCCGTAACGTTTGCCTTGATCAGGTTGTAGAAAGTTTCCCCATTGGCAGTGAATGTTTGGTTCGTATTTTCTTCAACTTCCACTTCACCAAGATTCCAGTCAAAGGTTTTGAGTGTTGGTACACCGGAACGGTATTCATTGAAAGCGATCCTTAACTTCGCATTCATCACACTGGAGTTACCTACGGCTGCTGTTACGGCTGTTGGAATGTAAATACCGTTGTTGTCAACGAACTTGAATTGGAAATTCTGCGAAGATGTGGGTGATGAGATATCCTTGACCAATCTTGTCTCGCCATGTACCTGAATAGTTCCACCTTTCAAGGATAAATCAAGATGGTAGGTTGCTTCGTCGTTTAAAGGCTGTTGTCCGATGGTGTGAAAATAGTAGACCTTCTGCTGAGGAGCATAAAAAACACCGCTTTCTTTGTTGTCGATCAGGGTATCTTGTAATGTCCAAGTTCTCGTGGGAGTCGTCGACGAACCTATGTACTCTTTAACGGTGGCAACAAGGTCTGTAAAGTAGCTTGAGTCGGGTATTTGTGCGATGCTTGTAGCATCTCCCGGTCCGATGAAGGCACGATTGATCTTGATGAAGTGAATGGAATCCGATTGATCCAACAAACCATGCACGACCACGGTCTCCTTAAAGTCACCGGTCATATTCAGCTCCTCGCTGCATGAAGTGAGCAAAAGACCACTAAAAAGAAGCGACAGGAAATACATCAATTTTCTCATGACCGATCCGGATTGTTCGGTTCAAAGATACAATTAATATCCTTGCAGTGTAAGTTCAAAAAAATCAATAAAATGGATGGATGGATCAATGATCATTTGCCGTGATCAGCGTATCGCTCGTTCATTGAACAGTACATATCCATAGCTGATCTGAAATGAGTATGGCCTGAACTGTTTTGGGAAATAGTTCACTGTGGCTCTCAAAGGACCGATGAATGAATGGTAAATCAGGGAGGTGGATGCCATGAAGGTATCACCCTTGAATGGTTTTGAGTAGGAAGCGGTTCCGTCCGGATTCTGGTTCAGTTGAACAAAGGGTTGATAGAAATAACCATCGAAACGGATGTCAAAATTCTTTGCAGGTGTAAAAATCACATTCAACCCAGCACCGATGTGCTGAGGTGAGCGGTATTCCGGAAGGAACCATGTTTCGGCGTCGGGAATGATCGAAAAGCTGGTCATGGCGAGTAGCGTTGCCGTATAATTGGAGAAAAGCGATTGGGAATTGAAAACTCCTCTTCCATGAATACCGAGATGAAAGAATTTGCTGTTGATCGGAAAACTTTGAAATTCAGTTTTGATATTGATCCATTCATGGTCTTTGAAAGCAATTTCATCCAAAGGTGAGGTAGAACCCGGGACACTGGCTTCACGACCGTTCACATAGCGCACTTTGAGTTGAAAAAAATGCCCACTGCTCGCGAACTGTTTTCTGTTGAGTGAATTCTGAACGAACTCCCAGCTTGCTGAAAACCCATCAAACGTCGTGAAATCAGCGGTATCCTTGTTGGTGAAGTTCTCTGATTGATAGTAATCATCTTCCAGGGCAAAGAATCGCACGTCGAATGTGCTTTTGGTCGTATTCGCTATGGGATGTTTGAACTTTACACCGTAATACATCTCATTTTGAACAAGGAACGAAGGTTTTACATCTTCAAAGAAGGTAGCAAAGCTGCGGAAATAATCCCAACGGTTCATCACAAAGTAGACTGATCCGGAAATGGGGTAGATGGACGGTACCTCAAGTGAAAAATCGGCCCTGGCTGAACCGTAAAATTTACCGAAATACGATTCTGCGTGAATTGAAGAAGCGATCTTCCCGACGGAATGGTAGGTAAGCCCCACATATCCCGTATTTACCGCACGTGAAGAG
>JBKCAB010000311.1:0-679 GCA_046307935.1 Bacteroidota bacterium
ATCATGAGCAGATCTTTCGCTATGTCTATCAGCGTATGGATGACGAAGAGGCCGCATTTGATGTAACATCACAGGTTTTCCTCAAGGCGCTCAACAACATCCATCGCTACGAATTTCGCGGTGTTCCTTTCAGCTCTTGGCTGTACAGGATCGCAAAAAGCGAGTTGTATCAGTCCTTCAGGGACAAGAAAGCACAGCGCACAGTTAATATCGAAAGCTACCAGCTCTTCGAGTTAATAGAGGATCTGGACGATGAAGGCAGGGAGGAGTGCAGAAAGAAAATGCTTCACTGTCTGAAACTAATGAAAGAAAAGGATATGCAGCTCATCGAAATGCGATTCTTCGAAAAACGGTCATTCAGAGAGATCGGTGAAATACTGGAGGTGACCGAAAACAATGCGAAGGTGAAAGCATTCAGAGCGCTTGAAAAGCTTAAACAACTGTTTCATACTACTCACTTAAATTATGGAGATCAAGAAAGTTAATTTAGACCGTCAGCAAGTTGGATCCGATTATATTCGATCCAGGCAAGACTTTGAATACATTTTGAAAGCTCATAGAAGTTCAACGAACCCCGTATGGAAGCAGCCGCTTTTTTACGGGGTTGTTGGCTTTGCAACGATCGCTTCAGCGTTCTTTGTGTCACTTTTTGAACTGAATGAACTGGAAATGAATATTG
>JBKCAB010000312.1:0-2608 GCA_046307935.1 Bacteroidota bacterium
TAATTGACCACTCTTATTCCCTGTTACCGGATCGATCGCAGCCATGTGTAACTTGAAGTAAGCATCCAGCGACGCCCAAAGATCGCTGCTGTTCTCAGCATTTCCGGCAAAATAGGCATCACTCTTTTCGAAGTAGTTCAATATCGACTCCAACTGACCTGCAACAACAGCTCCTAATTTTTCTGCAGCCTTTTTATTACCTGCCCTGTAGTACAAGGCAACATAATCGTGTAAGATTCCATCCTGGTAAACAGGCAGATCAAGCCCGGTTTCCTTGTATGTCTCACGAGAGGATGTCGGCTCACCATAGTCGATGACAAATTCAGCCGGCATCACTTTTAGTGAGTGATCAAGAAGATTGATCGCCTTCTTACGGAAATCCCGGATCTTGACATCCACCCCTTCTAAGGAGATCTGAAGCGAGTCAGCCTGCTTATTTGCTCCGCTCTTGCGCAGCATTTCAATGTTCATCTCTTTCGACTTCTTGGTCATTTCTTCCGCTTCTGCCAATGTCAGGTAATGATCCGCCAATGACGCGAAGTGCAACCTATACTGTGAGGTATGTCTTCGTGTGTAATAGTCAGTCAGCACATCCGGATTGTTCATCGCCCCATAGCTGTAAACATTGATCAGATTGTTGTACATCTTATCTGCGGCAAATCGTGTCCTGAGGTCCTTCAGCGGGCTGAGTTCGAAGGCCATGCCATTCTGCTTTACATATCCTCTTTGATAAAGCGCCATGGATACTTCCGAACCACCCGGACTAGAAAAGAAGATACCGCGCTTCCAGTCGTTATTTGCCAGAATATCCAACATCATTACCTGTTCACGGGTTATTCCGCGCGACTTGAAAAAGTCGAAACGGAGCTCAGATAAACATTCCTTCTTCTGAGAAGCACTGATCAAGCCTGATTTAACGGCATTATCAGCATTTACTTTGACAATAAATCCTGCACTTGGGAAGATTCTGATCTGTCGGCGTGCATCGTAATTGATCAGGTTCTTGTCATCGCGAGCAAACGCCATAGCGTCTTTCAAATCGGTGTAGTTCCATTGCTCATCGAGCTTGATGAGCATATCCTGGAGTTGCTGACCCTGAGCCTCCGGCAAGGTTACCAGACCTGACTGGATACCAGATAATACCTCAAAGGCATTTCGGTATTTGATGTAAACGGCTTCTGTAAGATCGGTTCCCGGAGCTGCTGCGAGCTGAGCTTTGATCTCTTCGAGCCTTCCAAGGACATTCGATTGATTCGAGCTCATACCCGCTATAACCGATGGGATTCGGGTTGCAAAGTCATTCAAGGAAGCTTTCACCAGCTCCTTGTTTGCCTTCACCCGGAGATCGATGACTTTGCGAATAACGGCATCCGGTGCGTTGAGATAGAACAGCTCGAACATTCCTATGAACATCACTTGATCCGTATTTCCGGCTGACATCATGATCTGATCTTCACGGAACTTGATCGGCAGTGGATCCGACTCGTAGGCACGCATCATCATCTGCTCCGTGTACCAATCGGTCTGCATGAGCGATAGGTTGCAAACACGCACATCCGTCCGTTTCCCTTCCACCTCTTGCATATACCACAACGGGAAAGTATCGTTATCCCCATTGGTGAAGATGATCCCATTCTTCGTACAAGACTCCAAGTAATTGTAGGCCAAATCGCGTGCAGAGGTTTTGAGACTTCTGTCGTGATCATCCCAGCCCTGCACTCCCATGAGTAGCGGCACGAACAAGCCAAGCAAGGTTGCGAGCACTGCCCCGTTGGTTTCACTGTTGATCGCCTTACGGAGCGCCATCATCAGCGCCATGGCACCGATTCCAACAGATGAAATGAACAACCAAGAGATCGTATTTGGCATAGAAACTTCTCCACCTGTGTCACTTACCAACATCAAGAAAAGAATGGCTCCTGCCCATGTGAGCATCTTCATGATATCCTTTCGGGTAAATCGAAGGTAAGCATCATACAAGGCATACACGCCGACACTGATCCAGAAGGCGAAAAAATAGAAAGACGCAGCGTAGGCGTAATCGCGCTCTCTCGGCTCGATCGGTTTCTGATTCAAGTACACAACAATCGCCAATCCGGTAAAAAGGAAGGCCAACAACAAAACAAAAGCATCTTTGGGAGCTCTGTAGAAATGAAAGAACAAACCAACCAGTCCAAGGATCAGCGGAAGGAAGAAGAATCTGTTATTCGAAGGATTATCAGCAGTGTAATACGGGGCATCCGCACCCTGAGCGCCTAATCGGGCCTCATCTACAGCGTTTATTCCTGAGAGCCAGTTGCCACGGAGTTCATCACCATGTCCTTGAATATCATTCTGACGACCAGCGAAATTCCACATGAAATAACGCCAGTACATCCAATTGACCTGGTATCGGAAAAAATACGTTAGGTTTTCGCCAAAAGTGGGTAATCGCTGTCCGTCTTTTCCTTTGGCGGTTGGAGCTCCGTCATTTGGGTCATAACCGGACCATTTCTTGTAACCATCAATGCGCGGTGCCTCCATGTTCCAATACATCCGCGGGAAGACCGTATTCTGAGCATAGGTAGGAACACTGTTCTCTCGCTCCGCTGCATTGGATTCATAGTAC
>JBKCAB010000313.1:0-775 GCA_046307935.1 Bacteroidota bacterium
TTGAAATCTATCCTAATCCCGCAAGCAAGAGCCTCTATCTGTCGTCAGATCAATCTTTGAGATCGGTAAGCATTATCGATAATTCTGGGAGAACGGTCCTTGCAAGAGATCTAAACTTCGATAATAGCTGTTCCCTAGAGATTACGGAACTTCCTAAAGGATACTATCTATTAAAGATCACGACTGCTGGTGGAGATGAAATAACACGAAAAGTCATCTTTGAGTAACGGGTAATTTCTCAAAGCCCCCGGATCGGCTTTTATTCTCAATTCTTAACGTCCGAAGAGCAAAGTGCCAGGCCATTGGTTTCAAAGGCTCTTCGGGTTTTTTCTGTACTCGAATTAATTGTTTGGGCACAAGTGGCAAAATATACGCAAGGTTGCGTATTTCACAATGAATAGCAACAACTGACCTTTGCTGTGTATTTAAAACTTTAAAAATGAAAACAGCACTGTCGACTATCTTATTGCTTTCTGGGAGTTATTTATTCAGTCAGGATCTGATCCAATACAAGGTTCTAAAAAACGATCCGGCCGAACCGAAAAATTCCCTGAACCTGGAATTCATGAACATGGATGTCAATACAAAATTTGTTGATAATCTCTCATTTAATCTTGGGCTTTTTGGTTATTCTAAAGTCACAAATAACTTGAATGTGGCTTATCAGATCAATAAAAGTTACATGGTATTGGGACGATTACTGAACAAAAAGTTTCCGGGTAATTTAGATGTCAATGCCGGAATTCAACTCTTTCTTTCCGATAACACCTTCAAC
>JBKCAB010000314.1:0-5846 GCA_046307935.1 Bacteroidota bacterium
CTCTGTTGGATGCCTTCATGCAATTTTTCGGCATATTCCAATGCCCGATGAGGATCTTTATCCCAGGTGTCTCTAATGGATCCGAGGACATGCAACCACTGTTCTTTTGGGAAATACGTGCCACCATAGAGCGGTCTTCCGTCCGGTAGCGTAAAACAATTCAAAGGCCAACCTCCCCGCTGAGTCATCAGTTGTACTGCCGTCATGTAGACCTGATCCACATCAGGACGCTCTTCCCTGTCCACCTTGACATTGATAAAATGACGGTTCATCACTGCCGCAACCGCTTCATCTTCGAAGCATTCGTGCTCCATGACATGGCACCAATGACAAGAGGAATAACCAACACTGATGAGTACCAGTTTATTTTCTTCGGCAGCCCGTTTGAACACGTCTTCTGACCATGGAACCCAATCAACGGGATTATGGGCATGCTGCAGAAGATACGGAGAAGACTCATGGATGAGTGAATTCGTGTGCTTTTTCATACTACCTGCAAATTCAATTTAATCGAATTCGAATTCAACTTCCTGCTTCTTCTCTTTTTCTGACTGCTCTTTAAGCTTTTTCAACTTAGTTTTGATCTTTGGATCTTTCTCAGGTTTCTTTGGTTCAGGCAGATCAGCATCATTCACTTCCTCCTGACCGAAATCGAGTTCAATGCGCTCCTGCCCGCGCTTCTTCTCTTGATAGATCTTAACTGAGGTATCATTTTCGTAAAAACCGAATTCAGTCTTTAAAATCGATTTGATATCCTGTTTTTCGCGTTCACGGTTTTCGCGGGCTTGCTCCTTTTTACCCTGCTTGTCCCATTCAATGGTCGGGTCATCAAGCGGCCCATACATTTTCATGAACAACCGGATCCCCGTTTGATCATCCTCCACCTCGCCAAATTCTGTATCCTTCTCATTGCTTTTCAGGTCTCTGAAACGAAAAGCAAATCGATAATCGATCCTGTTTTCAAAGGTATGGGTGCCGGATGCCTCGATCGTTAAGGCATTCGACTCTACGAGCATGTTTGGAAGCTCCAGTTTCCCATTTCGAATAATCAAAGTGTTTTCGAGTGTTTCGAACTTCAGATCCAGTAATTTACGTTCCAGGTTTTCTATATTCTTTGCTCCAACGACCATTTTGGCAGTGGATGATCCACGCAAACTCTCCGTGATCGATCTGAAGGCATCCACATTTTTAAGTCGTCCATCCAGGATCCGAATGAATATCTCCGACTTTATGGATCGCGAAATGACGCCTGAGCGCAGATCAAATGGAGCTTCCAGATAAACCTGCGCCTGTGCCCTTCCGAATATATTGTTCTCATTGATAACCTCCTGATGAAAATTATTCCATTCCTTGAAAAGCGGTTTGAACTCGATGTTGTTGGAGGTGATGTTCGTAGTGATATGGAAGATCTCCGGTGTACGTTCTTCAATGGTCAGGTCGCCTTTCACGTCTGCACCCGCAGTATTAACAGAAATCGTAGGAAAATGGAGAATGCGTTGTCCGAGCAACATATTGCCGCTCAATTCTTTGAATGTATGATTCTCATAGATCAGTTTGTCGACCTCGAGATACACGTTTCCTTCCAGATCGGCAGGCATAACAAACTGTCGCCCATCCTCGATCTTTTCTTCCTTGGTAGTAGCTCCCAAGTCAGCCAGATCAATATTCCTGCTTTTCAGCTGGACACTGGCCCTGAGATTTCCACGGTCTTGAAAATATGGAACAATGTTCTGGAAAACCCCGTCGATCGTAAGATCCGAAGATCCCAACTGAACGCCTACACGTTCGATTCCGGCCTCATCGTTCCTCAGGTACATTCTTCCATTCATGTTTTTGAAGGTGCGCTTATCATCGTTCAACTTGAGCTCAACATTCTTCATATTGACATCGCCTTCGCATTTTTCAACAGCGTAATCAAGTGTTTCATCCTGCCTTGGGATGGCTTTCACATCAAAGTCGGCATGAACAGCAACATTCCCGGTCACAGTTTCAACCATGGGAATACAAAACAAAGAATGCAAGACAGCCAACTCAATATTTCCGTTGGCATTACCCTGAAAACGGGGAGAAGCAAAACGTGTAAGCATCAACTCCCCGGAAAATGGCCCGCCGACCGTTGTAAAGCGGATATCGGAGAGCTGAAGGATCTCCTTTTCCGGACCGCCCTTATTGCTGTATCGTCCGTCGAGGTGGACTTTACTTAGCTTCGATCCGTTCATCGGTTCAATGAGCTCACCCCCCCTGATACCAAAATCACATTCTACCGTGGCAGGTACCGTATTCTTCAATACACTAAAAATATCGAGATCAAAATACACCTTACCCTTCCCGTTGAATCTTTTGACCTGATCTATCTGTTCAAAAGCAAGATTATTCGCCATATCTGCAAGCTCGATATTGTCAGAGCGAACATTGAATTTCAACTCCTCATCAGAAACACTTCCGTTTATCACAAAAGGAAGTTCCGAGATATGCACCAGTGCGTCCTTCAAAGTAGTCAGATTCCTTTTTTTGTCGACTTGAACGGATACATCGAAATTGACAGGTCGGTTGGAGATCAGTGTCACTTCACCGCTCTTGACCTTGTTCACCTTCATAGTTGAAAATGCCCGAAGTTCAAATTGATCCTGAGAGAAATTTCCGGAAAGGATCATCTCATTGACAGAGCTCCTGTATGTTTGTGCCGTTGCGCGGTTCGTGTAGGAAAACCGCAAGCCTTCGATCTCAAGCTTTTTGAGCTCAAATTGAAATGACGTAGCAGTTGTGTCTTCACTTGCTTTCAGAATATCATAATTGACCTCACCCCTTCTGTTGACCTTTAAGTGCAGTGCCCCGGGTGATATCTCAACCTTCTTGACCCGGTAGTTCTCCCGCCAAATATCGACCGGATTGAACTTCAAACGAATCCTTTCAGTGTATAACAGCGTGTCTTGAATGGTCGCTTTCGAATAAGAATCCTTTATGAATACATGGTCAAAATCTACAGAAAGATTGGGGAATGTGGACCAGAAAGTGAGATCGACATCCTGAACGGAAACCTTGGTT
The DNA here is from genome assembly GCA_046307935.1 of Bacteroidota bacterium. Lineage (GTDB taxonomy): Bacteria > Bacteroidota > Bacteroidia > Flavobacteriales_D > Crocinitomicaceae > M0103. The sequence goes on from JBKCAB010000314.1 coordinate 3,046, forward strand.
TTCAGGTGTTTATTCATTTCTGTGATTACCACTCCGCAGATCTCATCACGAAAAAGGTATAGACAGGCCGTTATAACCAAAAAAATGGTGAGCAGACCAATGCCTGTCCATTTAGCAATCTTTATGATCCGGCGCTTCATTCCGATTATCAAAATTAATGCTCAGGCATAGTGAAATTAATGTCCCGGAACATATTTATCAACGCAGCTGTGTGTGGTTCGGTTACAGATTTTCATCAAAAAAAGTAATCCGTAAAGCTTCAAAGGATCCGAGCAAGGTATTTTAGTGTGAATTCAAGAGAAAAAATGACGATCGGCATGGGTTTCCCCACCCAGTTTAGCTATCTTTGCGACACATTAAAACATAAAAATTATGGGGTTGTTGACTGTGGGAAGTGTGGCTTTTGATGCAATTGAAACGCCTTTAGGAAAAAAGGATAAGATAATTGGTGGTGCAGGAAACTACATCACTTTGGCTTCGTATTTTTTTGTTTCTAAACAAAGGATCGTTGCTGTTGTTGGGGAGGATTTTCCTCAAGCTATGCTCGATACCCTCACCTCTAGGGGTGTGGATCTTTCGGGGCTGCAAATCAAAAAGGGTGAGAAAACCTTCTTCTGGTCAGGACGTTACCATAATGACATGAACTCAAGGGATACCTTAGTCACGGAGTTGAATGTACTGGAACATTTCGATCCATTACTTCCCGAAAGCTACCAGGACACAGATTATCTCATGCTAGGTAACCTAAGTCCTCAAGTACAACGCAAGGTGATCGAGCGTCTGGAAAACCGGCCCAAGTTGGTTGCGATGGACACCATGAACTTTTGGATGGACATTGCCATGGAGGAGCTGCTTCATACACTCTCTATGGTGGACGTTTTGATCATCAACGATGAGGAGGCGCGTCAACTTTCCAATGAGTATTCACTCGTGAAGGCAGCTCGCGTCATTCGGGACATGGGACCCAAATACCTGATCATCAAAAAAGGAGAACACGGGGCATTGTTGTTCCACGGGGAAAGGATCTTCTTTGCGCCGGCACTGCCGCTGGAAGATGTTTTCGATCCAACAGGAGCGGGAGATACCTTTGCCGGTGGTTTTATGGGATTCCTTGCCGCGACTGATGATATCTCCTTCGAGAACATGAAACGGGCAATCATTGCCGGATCCGCACTCGCCTCTTTCTGCGTGGAGAAATTTGGAACCGAGCGACTCACTGAGATCTCTAAGACCGATCTTGAACAACGCATTGATGAGTTTGTTGCCCTCTCAGCATTCGAGATGGCCCAATCCTACTGATAATTCTGAAAAAGATGGAAAAGCACCCACTGATTGAAGAACTGGAATCCTTAATACAGCAAGAAGATATACTCGGTGTAAGTCGGGAAGTGAACGAACTTAAAACGCGTTTTGATGATTTCATTCTTGGAGTGGAACACAAGGATCAGGTTGCTGCACTTGAAGCTGAAGAACGTGGTGAGGAGTTTACACCGACGGACCTTCGTCCCATTAAAGAGGTATTTCAGGAGTTATACAATGAATTTCGTGAAAAGCGAAAAGCAGTACAAGAGCTGAAAAACAAGGAAGAAGAGGAGAACCTGAGACGTAAAAAGTTCATCATTTCCAAAATGCAGGAAATGATTCAGAACGAGGAGAATATTGGGGCGGCATTGGCTTCGTACAAGGAATTGCACGAAGAATGGAAGAAAATAGGGGATATTCCCCGCAACAACAGAGATGAGATCCAGAAAGAATACTCCCGCCTGCTTGAGGTCTTCTTCTACAACATCAAGATCTACCGGGAACTCAAAGAACACGACCTCAAGCGCAATCTTCAGCTGAAAGAAGAGGTTATTCGTCAGTTGGAAGAATTGCGGAACCAAACTTCCATCAAAGAGCTTGAGTCAGCTCTGAAACGTCTTCAGAACGAATGGGAAGAGATCGGACCGGTTCACAATGATCAGTGGGAAGGACTGAAAACAAACTACTGGGAGTTGGTACGAGGGTTGTATGAGAAGATCAACCAGTTCTACGATGAACGAAGAATAACACTTCAGGATAATCTCAACCGTAAAAAGGAATTACTTGAAAACGCAGGCAAATTAGCGGAAGAAGCCATGAACTGTGTTACCCCCAAGGATTGGGACAACGCTACCGAAAAATTGCTGAAGCTCCAAGAAGCTTGGAAATCGGTTGGTTTTGGTCCACGAAAGGAAAATGAATCCATATGGCAGGAATTCCGTGCGCGTTGTGATGCTTTCTTCGCTGCAAAAAAAGAATTCTTCTCAGATGTACAAGAAAAATACAACGCCATAGCTGAAGCGAAGCAAAAGCTCATTCAGGAGGCGAGATCCCTGAAAGACTCGACCGAATGGAAAGAGACTTCGGATAAGCTTATCAAGTTGCAAAAAGCATGGAAAAATACAGGTCACGCAGGACAGCGTCTGGAGCAAAAGCTTTGGCAAGACTTCCGCGGGGCTTGTGACGCTTTCTTCAACGCGCGAAAGAAGCATTTTGAAGCGCAGGACAAGGAGCTGGAGAACAATCTACTCGCAAAGCAGGACATCATCCAAAAAGTGGAAAACTATACCCTGGCTCAGGATAAGCAACAGGCATTGAAAGAATTGCGAGAATTCACCTCGGCATTCAACGCATTAGGAAGGGTCCCCTTAAAAGAAAAGGATGCTGTTTGGAATGCGTTCAAGACGGCTGTCGACAAGCACTACAGCCAACTTAAACTCGAAGCATCCGAAAAGGACAATGTAATGTTCCAGGCGCGAATTGAAACACTCAAGGGAAGC
>JBKCAB010000315.1:0-1304 GCA_046307935.1 Bacteroidota bacterium
TATCGATAGCAATACCAGAACCTTCGTTCATCTTCTGTACCACCACACCTGATTCTGTTGTAAGCGTGCTAAGAGGCTCTCCCTTTAGAAACGAAGGTTCTTCGATGGCTTCCAGTTTGAATTCAAAAAATACCGTTACGTTCTCAGGGATGAGTTTTTTCAACTCCATACGCGCATTTTCCGGTGGTATGGCCATGATCACCTGATCACCTACAGAACACATTTGAAGAATTTTCAACCACGCCGGGTTTTCAACTGCTCGGTTCAAACGGAAATGCTGCGTTTGTCCATCTTCCACAGAAGACTCAAAAACGAACTTACTCCCATCCGGCAGTAAATAATAACCCAGCACATTGATGTAAACATTCTCGTTCATTTTAGCATTCGGACCCTCTACATCATTCACAAAGCAATACGAAAAACCGGAAGGGTCCTGATCGTAGGTGATTTTGGATTCATCAAAGAACGGATCGATCTGTCGCTCAACGTATACATCAAAGCCCAAGGTACTGTTCCCCGGAACCAACTGGTTGTCCTTCGCTCCATAGGCCAGCGCAGGTGGGATGATGAACGTAGCGCTGTCACCCACCTTCATCAGCGAAAGACCTTCATCCAGTCCTTTAATGAATTTGTTCACTCCATATTGTACCAAGGAAGCGCTTCCGTTTTTCATAGACGAATCGAAGATCTTTTTCTTGCCGTCTTTCGTGAACTAGTAACCGGTGTAACGGATCGCTACATAGTTCCCTTTTTTCAGGGGCTCTGCATTGGCGTTCTGCTTAACAAAGAAATACTCGAGTCCGGATGCTGTGCGCTTGAGCTGGTTGTAGTCCACCGTGTAGAACGCCGGATAGGTTCCCAGCACTTCGAGTTCCATGCGGATGGTGGCATTTTCGGGAACTTTTCCAAATTTCTTGTTGCCATACGCCAGGTGTGGTGGTATGATCACCATGGCTTTCTCTCCGATCTTGAGCTGTTGCACGGCCAGGTCGAGGCCACGCAGCACGTCGCCGTTACCCACCACGAATTCATAAGGCTTTTCGCGGTTGTCGGATTTCGCGATCTCAACCGTATCGTTCACAAATGAACGGTACACCACGCGTACCATGTCGCCTTTGAGCACAGATTTCCCTTTCTTCACTTTCACGGTAAGGGCATACTGCAATCCCTCCGGACCGGCAGTATATTTTACTTTACCTTTCTGAGCCGAAAGCGCAAAAGAAAAAAACAGAAAAACAAGTAGCAGGTAGCTGTTGTTCATAATAGTAGCTCAAATTTACTAATAAAAAGGATAAGATTTATTT
>JBKCAB010000316.1:0-8223 GCA_046307935.1 Bacteroidota bacterium
AAGTTTTGCCAGACAGGTTGCCAAAGAGGATTTCGACTGGTATGTCTTGGAAATCAGTTCATTTCAGCTTGATGATATGTATACTTTTCGGGCGGATGTGGCGATTCTCACCAACATTACTCCTGACCATTTGGATCGCTATGATTACGAAATGGAGAAGTATGTCAATTCAAAGTTCAGGATCCTTCAGAATCAGACAGCGAATGACTGGTTCATCTACAATTACGATGATCCTGTGATAGGAGCTGAACTGAACAATCGAAAAATAATACCAAAGAAGGCCCCCTTCTCCCTGAAAGAAAAACTACCGGTAGGTGGATTTGCAAACGAAAAACAAATAACAATAAACATAAACGATCAATTCACTATGTCAATTCATGAATTAGCACTAAAAGGGAAGCACAACGCCCAAAACTCTCTTGCCTCGGGGATCGCGGCAAGGATCCTTGAGATCAGGAAAGATGTTGTGCGCGAAAGTCTGGAAGACTTCGTTAATGTAGAACACCGACTTGAATTCGTGGCGAAAGTTCACGGAATAGAGTTCATCAATGACTCAAAAGCTACGAATGTCAATTCAACCTGGTTTGCGCTCGAGAGCATGGAAAAACCAACTGTATGGATAGTAGGTGGGGTCGACAAGGGGAATGATTACTCCGAATTGATCGATCTGGTTCGTGCAAAGGTCAAGGCCATAATTTGTCTTGGGGTGGATAATACCAAATTGATCGAGACGTTCGGTGGAGAAGTGGAAACCATAGTTGAGGCCAAAACGGCTACGGAGGCCGTTGCCTATGGATATCGCCTGGCGAAGAAGGATGAAACTGTCTTGTTATCTCCAGCGTGTGCCAGCTTCGATCTGTTTGAGAATTACGAGGACAGAGGAAATCAGTTCAAAAAGGCAGTGAGAGGACTGTGACCAATCGATCATGAGGAAAAAGTTGACTTCATCATCGGCTGAGCAGCTGGTCCACCTGCGGCAGGAGACTATACCTTTCGGTGCGTCAGGTGGTTTGCGTTCACTTGGTAAGCTATGGGGTATGGATGTCTTTTCGTGGCACGAACCCTACATCGGTATCTTGTGTAACACGATCCATTCTTTCCCTTTCCCGGTCATTTGGCTGGGCGGAAAAAATGAAGTGACAGCAGCACTAAATGAGGACGAGCAATTGCTTTCAAACCTGCATTCGATCATCACAACCGACAGTGCATCATTTACTTTGGATGTCAATTGGATCAGCACCCTGAGGAATTACGTCGGAACGGGATCGGTCACTGATGCATTGGAAATGCTTAAGGTAGTGAAAGCACCGAAGAAGGTCTTACTTTTCACCTCATCAGGCGAACATTCCCTTGAACTTCGCAAAGAATTCGAAACCTACGTAAAGCTCGTTCAGGTACAATGAGAGAATACCTCAAATACCTTAAAGGTGACGGAGTGATCTGGGTGATCACACTGCTCATGCTTGCCTTTTCACTGGTGAGTGTGTACAGTTTTGTTCCCATATTGGTCAAAATTGAGGGCGGCACACCTTTTAAGTACTTGTTCAAACATTTCGTGTATGTGCTCATCGGATTGGGAATAATGTATTGGGTGCACAAGAAAGACTCAAAATACATCTCTCAATTGTCTAAATTCGGATTCTATCTCGCTGTGGCCTTACTGATTTTTACTTTTTTCTTCGGAACAAAGGTCAATGATGCAGGCAGGTGGATACGTATTCCGTTTGTGGGTCTGACTTTTCAATCTTCCGATTTCGCAAAACTCGCCCTACTATTGTATCTGTCAAGACTCCTTGTGAAAAAGAAAGATTCGCTCAACCTCTGGAAAGGAGGTTACTGGTCTGTACTTTGGCCTGTATTGTTGATCTGTGCATTGATCGTTAAAGATAACTTTTCAACCGCCGCTCTTCTATTCGCTATTTCGCTCACCGTGATGTTCGTTGGTAAAGTGCCGATCACAAAGATCTTAACCACCATAGGAGCAGGTGTAGCCCTTCTTTCTTTCGCAGTGCTTCTGCACAAAGCCTTACCTGAGCTCAATCTGCTGCCACGATTGGAAACCTGGGAGAACAGGATCTTCAATAAACTGGAGAATGAAAATGATGTCCTGAATAATGCCCAGGCGATTGCAGCCGAACAAGGTATTCATCACGGTGGACTCATCGGACAAGGTGTTGGTGACGGTCGCGTAAAGGAATACATACCTGAGGCATATGCTGATTTTTACTATGCCAGTTTTGTTGAAGAATTCGGATTGATCTCAGCACTTATTTTGGTATTTCTCTACCTGATCCTTCTTTTCAGGATAATCCGTATCGGTCTGCGATCGGAAAAGCTGTTTGAAACCTACGCATGCCTGGGGATCGGAATTCTTCTGCTCACACAGGCATCTGTGAATATGCTGGTTTGTACAGGTGTTTTTCCGGTAACCGGGCAAAATATGCCGCTGCTCGCTATGGGTGGTTCAGCATTGATCATGACCTGCTTGGCGATCGGTATCGTACAGAGTATTGCTTATCAGAAGGAAAAGGCAAGCAAAGAAACTTCAGACAATGAAATTTTCGCTGCATGAGCTTGAAAAGGGTGATCATATCAGGTGGAGGAACGGGAGGACATATTTTCCCGGCGATCGCGATTGCTGATGAGATCAAAAGAAGATCTCCTGATGCAGAAATTCTTTTCGTTGGCGCCAAAGGTAAGATGGAGATGGAGAAAGTTCCCGCTGCGGGTTACCGAATCGTCGGATTGACGATTGCAGGGTTTCAGCGGAAGTTGACACTATCAAATTTAATGTTGCCGTTCAAATTGATTTCAAGCATGCTCAAAGCACGGTCCATTCTGAGAGAATTCAAACCGCAGATCGTTATCGGTGTTGGCGGATACGCTAGTGGACCAACACTGAAAGCAGCAACGATGCTGGGCATCTCTACGCTTGTTCAGGAGCAAAATTCTTTTCCAGGTAAAACCAATAAATTACTGGCGAAAGATGTAGCAGCGATCTGTACCGCCTACGATGGTCTGTTTCTATTTTTTCCTAAAGATAATATCGTGTTAACCGGCAATCCTGTCAGAAATGAGATGGTTCGGATACACGGTAAGCGGGAGGAAGCTTTTGCTCAATTTGGTTTCGATCCTCATAAGCGAACGATCCTGGTTCTGGGTGGAAGTTTGGGAGCAAGGACACTCAATGAGTCGGTCTTGACAGCGTATGATCAATTAAAGGATTCAGGAATACAAGTGCTTTGGCAGTGCGGAAAATTGTACCATGCGGAATTGAGTGAAAGGATATCAGGAAGCCAAACCCCGAATATAAAAATGACCATGTTCATTGAACGTATGGACCTTGCGTATGCGATGGCAGATGTGATCATTTCAAGAGCCGGAGCAATCTCAATTTCAGAATTGTGCATAGTGGGTAAACCGTTGATCCTGGTACCATCACCAAACGTCGCGGAGGATCATCAAACCAAGAATGCAATGGCATTGGTCGAAAAACATGCAGCGTTGCTGATTCGTGATACTGACGCTCCCACAGCACTCATTCCGAAAGCAATTGAGCTTGCCAAAGACAACCTACAATGCAGGGAGTTATCTGCAGCCATCGTTAAACTGGGGAAACCCGATGCGACTGAACGAATTGTAGATGAGATCGAAAAAATAGTTGGAAGGAATGGCAAGGATTGAAGATAGCGTGCTGGATCGTTTTGACCGTGCCTATTTCATCGGTATCGGTGGGATTGGAATGTCTGCGCTTGCGCGTTACTTCCACGCCAAAGGCTGGCTTGTTGCCGGTTATGACAAGACACCTTCACCATTGACACATGAACTTGATTCAGAAGGAATTCCGGTTCATTACGAAGATCTTGGCGAGTCCATTCCCGAACCTTACAAGGATGAGGAGAGGTCTTTGATTGTTTACACACCCGCCATTCCTGCTGAACTTGGGGAATTGAAATTCTTCCAGCGAAGTAGAGCACGGCTATACAAAAGATCGGAGGTGTTGGGGATCATAACCAGAATATCAAAAGGACTGGGCGTTGCTGGTACGCATGGAAAAACAACCACAAGCTCCATGCTGGCGTACCTACTTAGTAGATCCCGGACAGGCTGCAATGCTTTTCTCGGAGGTATAGCGACGAATTTCGGGACGAATTTGGTTCTTCATCCGACGAGTCCTTACACGGTTGTCGAGGCCGATGAATTCGACCGATCCTTTTTGCAGCTCGATCCGTATTGTTCTATTATTACATCCGATGACCCGGATCATCTGGATATTTATGGTAATGCAAATTATTTTCGCGAGGGTTTCAAGGCCTATGCGGCGCTGATCCATCCAGAGGGCTGTCTCGTTCAGCGTTATGGTCTTAATCTGCAGTCCAGCGCATCAGTAATAACTTACGGGATCAATGAGGAACAGGCCGATTATTCAGGATATAACCTCCGCTTCATTCAAGGTAGTTTCCTTTTCGATGTGAGAACGCCGGATGGCGTGATGCAGGATATAGAACTGGGCATCCCGGGGATGCACAATGCGGAGAATGCAGTAGCATGCATCGCATTATCGAATTTCCTTGGTATCGGGGAAAGTACCATTCGTGACGGACTAAAAACGTTTAGAGGTGTCAAGCGACGTTTTGAATACGTGATCCGCACTCCTGAATTGGTCTATATCGATGATTACGCTCACCATCCCACGGAGATCAAAGCTCTTGTATCAAGTGTGCGACAGCTCTATCCGGATAAAAAGATCATCGGAGTTTTTCAGCCGCATCTCTTCAGTCGGACCAGGGATTTTTTCGAGGGTTTTGCAAAAGAACTTTCAGCATTGGATGAGGTCATACTTATGCCTATTTATCCTGCGCGTGAACAACCTATTCCCGGGGTAAGCAGTCAGAAACTACTCGATGCACTTACGAATGAAACAAAAAATTTGCTAGAACCAGCGGAGGTTATCCATGCCCTTGGAGAAAGGAAGGAAGGCGTATTTTTAACCATCGGTGCAGGAGATATCGACAGGATCGTGGAACCGCTTAAAAAGTCACTGTTGTCATGAAGGTCTGGTTAAAACGAATTGCGTGGGGTCTGTTCTTTTGCGGAATGATCGTTCTGATGTTTATGGCTCAGAGTGCTCAAAAGTCGCTGGAATTGTCAAAGCCTGAAATCATGATCCATGTGAATGGAGAGCATGCATTTCTAACGGAGGACGAGCTTTATGACCGTTTGAAAAGAAATGGATTCTTTCGTGTCGGAGTCAAACATGAAGAGCTGAATGCAGAGGGGATAGAACGTTTTATCCGGGGAATGTCTGAAGTCAAAGAAGTGAAGGTTTTCACCCGCATCGGTCAGGCCTGGCATATTGATGTTACATTGCGAATACCGATCGCCAGGATCTACAACAAGTACGGTACGAGTTTCTATCTGGATTCAGACGGAGTAGTGATGCAGACATCTGACTTGCATTCTGCACGTGTGGTGGTGTTTACCGGTAATATTCCGGATAAATTGAGCTCCGTTCCAGTGGAGAAAATTATTAACAACAAATCTTTGAAAAGAAATCGAAAACTCGATGATGTTTACAGGATTTCGAACTATGTTTGTAACGATCCCTTTCTGCATTCACTTATAGGGCAGTTCCACCTGAAGAAAAACGGTGATTTTGTTCTTGTACCGCTTGTAGGAGGGCAAAAGATCATTTTTGGATCCGCTAATTCCGATGAAGAGGTAAAAGATAAGTTTGATAAATTGAAGATCTTTTATTCTGAGGCTGTTCCATTCGAAGGTTGGAATAAGTACGATGAAATTAGTTTGAAATACGACGATCAGATCGTTGGCCGAAAGGTCGATGGTTATCTAGAAGAAGAAGTAAAAGAGGAAAGTAAAACGCAGTAGTAATTATGTCACAGATTGTAGTCGGACTCGATATTGGAACAACAAAGATCGCCTGTTTTGTGGGGCGAAAGAACGAACACGGGAAGATAGAGATCTTGTCCATGGGTAAAAGTGAGTCCCTCGGTGTAATGCGTGGGATGGTTTCCAATATTGAAAAGACGGTTCAATCGATCCGTTCTGCTGTGGAAGAGGCACAGTCGCGTGTGGAAGGTGAATTGAATATTCGTGTTGTTAATGTGGGTATTGCAGGACAGCATATCAAAAGTCTGCAGCACCGTGGGATCCATACGCGAAATTCCTTTGAGGATGAGATCTCCCAGAAAGATATCGATGCGCTGATCGAAGACATGTATAAGATGCTTATGCCGCCGGGTGAGGAGATCATTACGGTGTTACCGCAAGAGTATATTGTTGACAATGAGCAAGGAATAAAGGATCCGATCGGTATGATCGGTCGACGCCTGGAAGCCAATTTTCATATTATAACCGGACATGTTGGAGCTGTCCTGAACATCAATAAGTGTGTCCAGAAGGCAGGACTTGAAGTTAAAGACATTATTTTGGAGCCAATCGCGTCAGCAGATGCTGTGCTATCGGATGAAGAAAAGGAGGCCGGAGTGGTTCTTGTTGATATAGGAGGAGGTACGACCGATGTTGCTATTTTCCATGAAGGTATCATACGTCACACAGCGGTGATTCCTTTCGGTGGTAATGTTGTTACGGACGACATAAAGGAAGGATGTACGATCATGAAGCGCCATGCTGAACTATTGAAGACAAAGTTCGGTTCTGCACTTGCATCCGAGGGTCAGGGTAACGAGGTCGTATGCATTCCGCATCTTGCTGGAAGAGAGCCTAAGGAGATCACGATCAAAAATCTGTCTTCCATCATTCAGGCGAGAATGGAGGAGATAATCGAGTTGGTGCATTATGAGATCATCAATTCAGGATACAGCAAGAAATTGATAGCGGGAATCGTTGTTACCGGTGGTGGGGCGCAGTTGAAACACTTGCCTCAGCTCTTCGAATTCATAACAGGAATGGATACGCGGGTCGGTTATCCGAACGAACATTTGGCGAACAATACGCGCATTGAAAACCTGACAAGTCCGATGTTTGCAACAGGTATCGGACTCGTGATGAAAGGTTTTGAAACCATCGAAAGGAATCAAAAAGGAGTGAAGGAAGAGGCAGCAAGTGCCGGTTCGGTGAAGACACATTCAAAGAAGGGTCATGGTTCTTTCTTTGAAAAGATCATCGAGAAGAGCAAAGAGTTGTTTTCCGACGAAGACTAAAAAGAAACAATAAGAACAACAATAAAAACTAAATTGAGTGATTATGGAATTTGATCTGCCAAAAGACACAAGCTCGATCATTAAGGTGATCGGTGTTGGAGGAGGAGGAAGCAATGCGGTAAATCACATGTACGGTCTCGGTATCGTTGGCGTGGATTTTATCGTGTGTAACACGGACCGTCAGGCGCTGGATATATCCCCTGTTCCCTATAAGATCCAGTTGGGTCCGTCATTGACTGAAGGACGAGGTGCCGGAGCCATTCCTGAGATTGGTAAGAATGCGGCTATCGAGAACATCGATGAGATCCGTGACTTGCTCGGAAAAGGAACCAAAATGGTCTTCGTTACTGCAGGCATGGGCGGTGGTACAGGTACCGGTGCAGCGCCTGTGATCGCTCAGGTAGCACGCGAGCTTGGTATTCTCACCGTGGGTATCGTGACCGTTCCATTTGACTTTGAAGGGAGAAAGCGGCGCCAGCAGGCCGAACACGGTTTAGACAGGCTGCGGGAACAAGTTGATACGCTTCTGGTGATCAACAATGAACGTTTGCGTGAGATCACCGGAAATTTGTCGATCAGCAGCGCTTTTTCAATGGCTGATGATGTGCTTTCTACAGCGGCAAAAGGCATTGCAGAGGTGATTTCCGTAACAGGTGCGATCAATGTGGATTTTAATGATGTGAATACGGTAATGCGAAACAGTGGTGTTGCCATCATGGGTAGCGCGGCTGCTGATGGAGAGGACAGAGCACTTGCAGCTGTTAAGCAGGCGCTTTCTTCACCACTGCTTAATGACAATGACATCAGCGGTGCACAGTATGTATTGCTGAATATCACCTATGGTGACAAGGAGGTGCTCATGGATGAGATCACCACAATTACCGACTATATTCAGGATGAGGCAGGATCCACTGCGGATGTGATCTGGGGTCACGGATTCGACCCAACCCTTGGAGATAAATTAAGTGTAACACTGATCGCAACGGGTTTTAAGGGAGGGAGCAACCCTGTAGTTGGTATCGAAAAAGCTCCCGAAAAA
>JBKCAB010000317.1:0-1615 GCA_046307935.1 Bacteroidota bacterium
GACGGACAAGGTCTGGAATAAGGCGATCAAGGACACCACAGGTTTAAAGAAATTCTTTGAGGATAATCGTTCGAAATATATGTGGGGAAAACGTTTGGATGCAGTTGTGTATGAATGCCTCAATCAGCAGTTGGCCGATGACGTGTACAAAATGATTCAGAACGATACCATCAACTCGAAACATGTCCTTGATAAGGTCAACAAAGAGAGTGAGCTGAATCTGCGCGTAAGAACGAATAAGTTTGATTTAGAATCTACAGCTTTCCTCAAAGATCAAAACCTTCGAAAAGGGATCAACAAACCGTATGAATTCGAAGGAAAAATTTATGTCGTAAAAGTGGCTGAAGTTCTGGAACCAAGACAAAAGGAATACACTGAAGCGAAAGGTGCCGCGACATCAGACTATCAGAACTGGCTGGAAAAGAACTGGCTGGAAGAACTGGCGAAAAAACACAACATAAAAGTGAATTACGACATCTTGTACTCTCTTGGAAAGTAAGATCATCAAATGCATAGAGCGGGCTGGCTTCACTGTCAGCCTCTTTTGTTTTTTTCTACTCCATTCCTGTTCGGGAGATGCTATTGTAGCAACTGTAAATGAAGAGGAACTTACAAGGAGAGAGGCTACAGCGATGATGGAACACCTCGGCTATGATGCAGCAAAAAAATCCGATCGGGAAAGGTTTATCAATTCATGGATCAGAGGTGCGATCATGCGTCAGGAACTGCGCGATCAAGATCACGATAAATACAAGCTTCTTGAACTGAAGGCAGCTGATTATTTGGGAGATCTATCGGCATTTGAGTTGGAAGAATCAAAAATTCTGAAAGTACTTGACACCATTGTAAGCGAAAAAGAGATCCGAAAATATTACGAGGCGAACAGAGAATCCTTTGTATTACAGGATTATCTGGTCAAAGCCCTTTACTTAAAAACGCCCAAAGAGGTTTCCATCAACAAGGATCTCATGAAAGCCTACCTGTTAAAAAATGATAAAGATCTGAATAAAGTAAATAGTTATGCTAAAATTTACGCGGAGAATTATTATTTCGATGATGCGCAGTGGATCTACTTCACGGAATTGACCAAAGATATTCCGCTGGATGACTTCAATAAAGACAATATCGTTCTCAATAGGACAAAAACGTATTTTTCCGATGATCAATTCACCTACTATCTGAATATTCTTGACTTTAAGTTGAAAGATGACGCTCCCCCACTTGACTTCCTGCGACCACAAATACGCGAGATCATTCTTACAGAAAGAATCAGTCGTCTCCGTGAAAAGATCGCATCATCCATGTACAATGAACTCAGAAAAAAATATGCTGTATCGAATAATTTCAACTAGTATCGTCCTACTGCAAACCTTGCTGGTAAACGCCCAGGAGCCTATGATCATCGATCGTATCGCTGCACAGGTGGGAGATAATATCATTTTGCTCTCGGACCTTCAGGCACAAAAGCTTCAGGCTTTACAAGCAGGTGTTCAGATCTCGCCAGAAATGGATTGTGCTGTGCTGGAAGAACTCATGTACAGTGAGTTACTGCTCAACCAATCCAAGCTAGACAGTATCGAGATCACCGACCAGCAGGTAGATGCAGAAATGGAAA
>JBKCAB010000318.1:0-851 GCA_046307935.1 Bacteroidota bacterium
CCCCGAACAGTTTACTTTCCCATGAAAACAACTCTGTTCTGACGTGCTTATCCAAAATCAGATCAAAGGAAACAAGCGCATGATCACTATGTATTGCTTTTGTCTGAATGTTGATCCCCACGACTTCTGCAGAGTTGAAAGACTTCACAGAAACCGGTTTTAAAAAACCAATTGTATTCATGCGCAAAGCCCAGTCCCAACCGAACTGATATTGCGGTTTACGGGTGTAAGGCGCAACGGCCACGGGATGATGATCATTTGGCGCAGGAAGATGATATGAAGCTTTATTGTAGCTTTCTTTATGATAGAGAACGGGGGGATAGAATACTACCCTCAAACTATTTTCACCAATCTTGGAAAGTGACTTCACTTCCCAGTGATAAGGGCGAAAAGCATTTTGTGCAAAACCGATGAGCGAATCGTTATAGTAGACCTCAGCATAGGTGTCAATTCCGGGGAAATCCAGTTGAATGAAATCCTTTTCCAACATTTCGGATGTCACTTGTACTGACGTTGAAAATTCCCAAATGTGATCCTCAATCCAACCGAAAAGCTCCTCGTTCTTACCATAAAATGGATCTGGTAATGCTCCCGTTGAGATCAATAATTCCTGGACTGAACCATGTGTTCCAGCCGGGATGACGCTCCCTGTTCGAGCATGTTTAAGCGACCAATCGAGGGTCATCGACTGCGCTACAACAAAACCAGACATCAGACTCATCAGTATGCATATTTTTCCTTTCATCACCATTTCCTATCAAAAGAGGAATCCACCATTTTATTGTGTTCTACCGTTCTGAGTGCATAATTAAATCCGTTGTAAACGGAATAGGCCCCCACGTTGCCAAGCT
>JBKCAB010000319.1:0-7059 GCA_046307935.1 Bacteroidota bacterium
CTCACGCACCATATACTGCCGGGAATGATCGCTCGCGGCTACGGTAAGATCTTAATGACTTCCAGCACTGCCGGTCATATCCCCGGACCCTTACAAGCAAACTATTATGCTACTAAAGCGTATGTAAATTCTTTTTCGAATGCCCTTGATCAGGAGGTCAGAAGATACGGTGTTACTGTGACAGCACTTTGTCCCGGGCCTGTAAAGACAGGATTTGAGGATGCTGCTGGCATGACAGGAAGCGGACTATTCAGGAATGCCGCTACCGCTCGTTCGACAGCAATGAAGGGATACCGCGCCATGGAACGGGGACGCTTAGCAGTCATCACCGATCCAAGACTCCATTTCGCGTTAAAGTTTTTACTTCCTTTTACACCCATGAGGACAATCTTGAAGAATGTGGAGAAATTGCAGAAGATACGTTAACAACGGATAAACGTATTTATTGCTAATTTTGATTTGATTTATGTTGCTTTTCCTCAACGATATCGCCGCCTCAGAGGTGTTGGTCATTCTGATCTTCATTTTGATGTTCTTTGGATCCAAAAGCATCCCAGGTATTGCGCGAACGATGGGGCGAACCATACGACAGATCAAAGATGCTTCCAATGAGTTGCAACACGAGATCAAGAAATCCGGGATGGATATGAAGAACGATTTGAACCTAAACGGAATGATCGAGGACACGGCGAGTGATATCAGAAGACCTATTGATCAATATACCGCAGAGCTTGATGATGCACTCAGGTTCGATCCTCCCAAAACCAATCATATTCCGGCATTTCCGACTTCCGATCCTCATGATGACCAGAGTGTAAAGGACAATTCGCACGATTCAAAGGGAGTTCTTGAGGTAAAAAAAGACGATTCTGACTCCGGGAACACGATTCCATGATCATTTGATATTCAGTTGATTGTAGATTTCTTTTTGCAATAATAACAGCTTATTTGTAGTTTATTAACAATAAGTCCCTTTAATCGTCGTACCTTTGCACCCAATTTTAACATCGTTGAATGACATTTGAAGAGCTCGGGCTGAAGAGTGAGGTGCTGAAGTCGTTAAAAGAACTGGGGTTTGAAGCACCTACTCCGATCCAGCAAAAAGCAATTCCGTACCTTTTGGGAGAGAATAGCGATTTTGTTGGACTAGCCCAAACAGGAACAGGTAAGACCGCAGCGTTCGGTCTTCCATTGATTAACAACATTGAAGAACACGCAACTAAACCTCAGGGACTCATTATTTGCCCGACGCGTGAGCTGTGTCTGCAGATCTCTCGGGATTTGGAATCTTTTTCAAAGCACCTAAAGCTGAATATTGTTGCAGTGTATGGCGGAACGGATATCCGTCGCCAGATCACGGACATCAAAAGAGGTGTATCGATCGTGGTGGCAACACCGGGTCGTTTGATGGATCTTATTGAGCGAAAGGCCGTGTCTTTATCCGACGTGCAATGTGTTGTACTGGATGAGGCAGATGAAATGCTGAACATGGGTTTTAAGGAGGATATTGATACCATCCTGGAAAGTACCCCTGATCACAAGAATGTTTGGCTTTTTTCGGCAACCATGCCGGCTGAAGTGGCACGGATCGCCAAAACTTACATGGAGAACCCTTTTGAAGTTTCGATCGGCCATAAGAATCAGACGAACGAGAATATCGATCACATCTTCTACATGATCAAAGAGAAGGACCGATACGAAGCCGTTAAACGTTTGATCGATTACAATCCGGATATTTACGGACTTATTTTTTGCCGAACACGTCAGGAAACCGCAAATGTAGCGGAGAAACTGGCTAAAGACGGTTACAACGCGGAACCGTTGCATGGTGATTTGTCCCAAGCACAGCGTGACCGCGTAATGGACCGATTCCGGAAAAGGGACCTTCAGATACTCGTAGCAACGGATGTGGCTGCGCGAGGTTTGGACATCGACAACATCACACACGTGATCAATTACAACCTTCCTGACGATATTGAGAATTATACGCACCGTAGCGGTCGTACAGCTCGCGCCGGAAGGAAAGGAGAATCACTGGTCCTGATCAATACGCGTGAGAACGGAAAGATCCGTGCCATAGAGAAACAAATGCGCATGACCTTCCGTAGCGGCGAAATACCGAATGCCAAGGAGATCTGCGAGATTCAGCTCTTGAAGTTGATCAATAAAGTCATCACAGCCGACGTGCGACAGGACGATATTGAACCTTTCATGCCAACGATCATGCGCGCCTTTGAAGATTTTTCCAAAGAAGAGGTGATCAAGCATTTTGTTTCTGCTGAATTCAATCGATTCATAGAATACTACGAACGTTCAGGTGATCTGAATGCCTCAAATAGCCGCGAAGATCACGCAGAAGGACGTAAACGAAGGAACGAGCGACAAGGCGATGAGATCGAAGGTGGAAAGACCCGCTTTTTTGTTTCCCTCGGACGCAGAGATGGTTTGAATCCGGGTGGACTTTTACGCTTGGTTTGCGATGCAACAGGTTTGCGTTCCGGATCGATCGGAAGGATCGATATCATGACTTCATTCTCATTCTTCGAAGCCGACGATGAACATGCAGAGAACATTTTGCGAAAAGTGAATGGAAGTACTTATGAAGGTCACCAGGTAAGCATTGAAGTAACCAAAAGCAAGCCAGGTTCCGGCGGAAGAGGTGGACGCAGAGATGGCGGAAACTTTGGAGGTAAGTTCAAAGGAGGAAAAAGTGCCGGATTCAAAGGGGCCAAGGACTCCGGTTTTAAAGGAGGAAAGGAAGGCGGTCAACGATCACGGGACTTTGGTTCCAAAAGAGAGGACAACAGATCAACTGAAAAGGGTGGAAAAAGCCGCTCTTTCGGTAAACCTTTCAAAAGATCCAAATAAAAATTGCATTTAGAATAATTTATGGAAATCAGAAATATTGCCATTATTGCGCACGTCGACCACGGTAAAACCACGCTTGTCGACAAAATGATCGAAGCCGGGAATGTTTTAAACGAGCGTGACCGACCTACAGGCGAGCTGATAATGGATAACAATGACCTCGAGCGTGAAAGAGGGATCACTATTGTATCTAAGAACGTTTCCGTATCGTACAAGGATACTAAGATCAATATCATCGATACCCCCGGTCACGCAGACTTCGGTGGAGAAGTAGAGCGCGTTTTGAACATGGCCGATGGTGTATGTCTGTTGGTAGATGCCTTCGAAGGTCCAATGCCGCAAACACGATTCGTATTGGGTAAAGCGTTGTCAATGGGTATTAAACCTTTGCTGGTGATCAATAAAGTGGACAAAGACAACTGTACTCCTGATGAGGTGCACGAGAAAGTGTTCGATCTGATGTTTGAATTGGATGCCAATGAAGAACAATTGGAATTTCCCACGATCTACGGATCGGCCAAGAATGGCTGGATGTCGGATGACTGGAGAAAGCCTACGAATTCAATAGCACCGTTATTGGATCAGATTCTGGAATATTTTCCCCCAAGGGAAGTCCAGGAGGGAAATACTCAAATGCTCATTACTTCATTGGATTACTCCACTTACGTCGGTAGGATTGCGATCGGTCGATTGAGTCGGGGTGTGCTCAAGGAGAATCAACCGATCATTCTGGTGAAGAGAGATGGAACAGAACAAAAACACAGAATCAAGGAGGTTTTCGTTTTTGACGGACTGGAACGCAGTAAAGTAGATACTGTTCAAGCAGGAGACATCTGTGCGATTACCGGAATTGAAGGTTTTGAGATCGGCGATTGCATTTGCGACGCCGAAGAGCCACAGCCTTTACCAACGATCGAGTTGGATGAACCAACAATGTCCATGCTTTTTTCAATCAACGATTCTCCGTTCTTCGGTAAAGAAGGGAAATTTGTCACATCTCGGCACATTCAGGAACGGCTTCAAAAAGAATTGGAGAAAAATCTAGCCATGCGTGTGAAGGATACAGACAAAGCCGATAAGTGGGTTGTTTACGGGCGTGGTGTACTTCATTTGTCGGTCCTGATCGAAACTATGCGTCGTGAAGGATATGAATTGCAGGTCGGACAGCCTCAGGTGATCATCAAAGAGGTCAACGGAGTGAAGTGCGAACCGGTTGAAGAATTGACGATCGATCTTCCCGAAGAGTTCAGTGGTACAGCTGTGGAGGCGGTTACGAAGCGCAAGGGAGAGATGACGAACATGGAGCCTAAAGGTGAACGGATGCTGATCCAGTTCTTGATTCCGTCAAGAGGAATCATCGGACTGAGAAATTATTTGCTAACCCAAACTGCGGGAGAAGCGATCATGACCCATCGTTTTCTGGAATATCAGGCTTACAAAGGAGAAATACCTGGTCGACAGAACGGTTCCCTGATCTCACTCGAACAAGGCACTTCTATCCCGTTTTCACTGAATAATCTTCAGGAAAGAGGTAAATTCTTTATTCATCCGAATGAAAATATTTATGAGGGACAAGTGATCGGAGAGAATTCAAGAGCGGGTGACCTTTGTGTGAATGTGACCAAAACCAAGAAGCTGACCAATATGAGAGCATCCGGTTCGGATGACAAGGTAAGACTCGCACCGCCTAAAGTTTTCAGCCTCGAGGAGTGTCTCGAATACATACAAGGAGATGAATACGTGGAGGTGACTCCCCAAAACTTACGGATCAGAAAGATCTTATTGAAAGAGACAGACAGAAAGCGACAAGGGAAATAATTTTTTCCTGATAACGTTCAGTAAAATTGCAAATTTGTTGATCGGATGTTGAAAAATCAACTCCCAAAAGTTATGGTGGGGTGTAATTTTTCGTAATTTACCGTTGTAAAGTTCAGACTATGTTTGACGACGAAGAAGACGACTTTCACGAGAGTTCCTTGAATGAGGATCTTGAACGGTTTGAAGGCTATCTGAAGGGTGGATCCCTTGGATTCATGGATAGCGATCGTTTGGAAGCGCTCATTGATCATTACCTGATCAATAGTCAGTACACGAAAGCGAAAGCATGTGCGGAACATGCAATAGACCAATTCTCCTACAATCAGTTGTTTCATCTGAGGAAAGCTCAAGCCATTTCAGCTATGGGACAATTGAAGGAGGCATTGCGCATCCTGACACAGATCGAAAAGATCGAGAGTCCCTCAATGGAATTCTTGTTGACCAAAGCATCCATTTTCAGTCAGATCAAAGACAGTAAGAATGCGATCAAATTCTTTCGTGAAGCCTTACAACTTTCAGAGCCCGAGGACAGGGATGAGATCTACATCGATCTGGCCATGGAGTATGAGAACATGAATGATTACCGCGGAGCAGTTCAAGTACTTAAGGAGGCCATCAAGAGTAATCCACACAACGAAGGAGCTATCTATGAGATCGCCTTTTGTTATGATCAGCTCGGTGAATACTCCAGTGCCATACAGTGTTACTCAGATTACATTGACGAAAATCCTTATTCCTTTACGGCATGGTATAATCTGGGTAATGCGTATTCCAAGGTTGAAAACTATGAAAAAGCGATCTGGGCCTATGACTATTGTATCTTGATCAATGAGGAGTTTGGTCCCGTGCACTTCAATTTAGGCAATGCCTACCTCTCACAGGAGAAGTACTTACTTGCCATTGAAAGCTTTCACAAATGCATGGAGATTGATGGTGATGATCCAATGGCGTTATGTTACATTGGTGAAGCGCATGAACAACTCAACGAATTGGAGTTGGCACGTCATTTCTACCGTCGAAGCGTTGAGCTCGCACCCATGCTTCCTGATGCGTGGTTGGGGCTTGGGATCATTGAAGACCTCGAGGGACGAACGAAAGAGGCGCTCGTACTGATCCATAAAGCGGCCGAGCTGGATCCGGAAAATGCCGGTATCTATCATGTTTTGGCCGGGGCTTATGAAAAACTGGAAGATCTTGAGCAGGCAGAAGAGTTTTACCAGTTGAGTCTGACTTTAGATCCTTCCGATGAGGAGTGCTTGACAAATTATATTGAGCTCATTTCCGAAAGATCATTACCTGAAGCACTGGATTGCATTACTGATTTCATAGAAAATATTGGAGGTAACAAGCTCGCAACGGTTTTAAAGGTCGATGTGCTTTGGAAATTAGGCAGAAAAGAAGAATCAATTAGTGCCTTCGCCACTTGCGTAAGTCAAAACAGAAAAAAAGCTAAGGAACTGTTTCAAATAAATCCATCACTGCTAAACGTGGAAGAATTCATACATTTGGCGGACGAATAAAAGCGTATGAATTTTCACTTACCGTATATTCCCGAACGCAGCCAAAAACCCCGTGAAAAAGGGGTTACCATGATGATGGATAAAGGACTTGGATTGCGTGAGGCAGAACATTTCATTGAGGCATCCGGTCACCTTACCGATCTCGTCAAGCTTGGTTTTGGTACTGCGTATGTCACCAATAACCTTTCTGAGAAACTAGCGCTTTACAAATCGGCAGGGATTAAACCGTATTTTGGTGGCACGCTCTTCGAGGCGTTCTACGCGCGTGGCAAGTACAAAGAATACCTCAAGCTTCTCGACAAATACGATCTGGATTTAGTGGAGATTTCCGATGGGTCCATTATTATCAATCACGATGAGAAGTGCGAACTGATCCATAAGTTATCCAAAGACAGGACCGTGCTTTCTGAGGTCGGTTCAAAGGATTCCGGTATTTTGATCTCACCGGGAAAATGGATCAAAATGATGAGTACAGAGCTACAAGCAGGAAGCTGGAAAGTGATCGCTGAAGGTCGTGAGGCCGGCAACGTTGGTGTTTTTCGTCCCAATGGCACTGCTCACACACTCTTGGTCAATCGTATAATCTCAAAGGTTGCACCGGAAAAGATTTTATGGGAGGCGCCTCAAAAGAATCAGCAGGTTTGGTTTATTCGTTTGTTCGGTGCAGAGGTAACTTTGGGCAACATTGGTCCCAATGAAATGATTCCCCTCGAATGTCTTCGACTCGGTTTACGGGGTGATACCTTCTTTGAGTTTTTACCCGAAGATTATGCGAGAAGATTGAAGCAAGTGAACGACGAGAACGAAGCTGAGGAAGAAGGTTGATGCAATTCGCAAAGCTGAAGGAGATAAC
>JBKCAB010000320.1:0-4369 GCA_046307935.1 Bacteroidota bacterium
AGTTCATAGATACACCAGTGAAACACTATTCATCCGGCATGTATGTGCGCTTGGCTTTTGCTGTAGCAGCTCACCTAGAACCTGAGATATTGATAATCGATGAAGTTTTGGCCGTGGGTGATTCTGAATTCCAAGAGAAGTGCTTGGGAAAAATGAGGGAGGTATCGTCTGAAGGTAGAACTATTTTATTCGTGAGTCACAATCTAGCAGCGGTACAAGCATTGTGTAGAAACGGAATTCTTCTAGAGAATGGTCGACTTAAGGAATTTAACTCAGTTACACATGTTCTCGATGTGTACAGTAATTTAAAAAAATATTCATCTAACCAATATGTTTCGAGTCGCACTCTTCGAGAAGATCAGGATTTAGGTTTTGCACAGATCAGGGTACTCAACAAAAACAACGATCTTTGTTCAGAATTTACTTGTAATGATGAAATCCTGATTGAATTCACTTTTGACATTTCCTCACTTAGTCGTAAATACAATGTCTTTGTGATCGTAAAGGACAAGTATGGTTCACCCGTATTTTCTGCCGAGCGTGGTATCGATCGATCAAGATTAACTCTGTGTATCAAACAAAAATTCTTAACCAGAGGAAGATACTCATTGCAAACGTTCATTCATATCCCAACCGTTTTTCAGCTTGAAGCATTGGATGACATTTGTCATTTCTCCGTTTCTGACGTGAGTTCCTCATTTGCGATTCATGGAGATTACAATTACGGCAATGTTTTCGGTTTGTGCGAATGGATTGAAGGTGAATTTTTGAGATGAAAAGCTATTTTGCCGATTTGCAATCAAGAAATTTTGGACTCGACATATTGAGGGCGACTGCCATTCTTTTGGTTCTATATAGCCATCGCAGCATGATTTCAACATCTGACTCAAAGGAAGCTCATTTTATTTATTTGTGTGGCTATTGGGGAGTCGAACTTTTTTTCGTTCTAAGTGGTTACTTGATTGGTTGGCAACTGATCAAATTATCGGAAAATGAATCAAGACTCAAGAGTTATCTCCACTTTTTCAAAAGACGCTGGGCCAGAACATTACCACTATATTTTCTAGTGCTCGCTTGGTACGTTGCTTATGAAGCGGTTGAATTTCCATGGAGGCATTTGTTGTTTTTACAAAATACAAAAGGCGCTCAATTAAATGATTTAAATCTTTTTGGCCAGTCTTGGAGTTTGACCATCGAGGAATTCGCATACATAATCCTTCCCATTTCATTCTTGATAGGTTCTAAATTATTCAATTTTGCAAGTCGAAACAGCATACTCATTGTTTTGATGGTCATCATTTTTTTATCTCTGTTGGCAAGAATATTTTATTTCTTAACAATACCAGAAATCAATTACGATGTATGGATAAGAAAATCAACCTTTTTAAGATTGGATTCGATCGCATACGGGATTCTAATTGCCTGGGTTAGGATCTATGCTTTCGCGTATTTCCTCCGTCTAAGGGGTGTGATTTTTCCATTAATCTCATTGTTCACAATCATAATTTGTAACACTGTTGGCGATATACTTGTCATGAAAAGCGAAAATGCACTATTTTTCCCAAGTACTTTTGGATTTTGTCTCAATGGTATACTCCTTTCAATGCTAATTCCCTTTTTTGATAGCAATGATTTTATTTCAAGTCTGCGGAAATTTCGATTTCTATTCTGGGGAGTAACTACAACGGCTATTTTTTCATATTGTCTCTATTTAATCCATCTTCCGTTCTACAAATTCTTTTATATTCAGTTTGATGGAAAAATTCCATTCAAATTGAATGTCGCAATGATGCTGACTGTAATTTATGTAGTATCTTTTTTCAGTTATTTCTTAATTGAAAGGCCGATTATAAAGTGGTCGAAAAAGTAGTGCATTTATGATTTCAATGGATTTAGGTTGAGTATAGTTCAAATAACACAACTAATAGTATTCGATTTCAAAAAAAGATATTCATGATAATAAAACTTAAAAATTACTATTTGTGGGGTGGACGTTTTCTTACAGATCCATACCACATTGAAGGGAAGAAGTTAAACACTTTAGAGGTGGCTAAAAGTCCGATGCGTTACGATGTGATCAATTTTCTTTTAGCTTCAATGAAACGTGAATGTAATTATTTAGAAATAGGAGTTCGAAATCCTGCAGACAACTTCAATAGAATTGAAGCAACAAATAAATACAGTGTTGACCCTGGGCTGGAATTTACTAAAAACCCTGTTGATTTTGCAATGACAAGTGATCAATTCTTCGATCTACTAAAATCTGGAAAACTACTAAATCCAAATATTCAATTTGATGTCATCTTCATTGATGGTTTACACACTGCCGAACAAGTAGACCGAGACATTACAAATGCTCTGGAATTTGTTAAAGATGATGGATTTATTGTTCTACATGATTGCAATCCACCCACTGAATATCATGCAAGGGAGGAGCACAAATATGAAATTTCTCCTGCTGGGCAACAATGGAATGGTACAACGTGGAAAGGATTTATGAAATGGAGGAACAACGATCAAATTCAATCTTGTACAGTTGATTCGGATTGGGGCTTAGGGATTATTTCAAAAACAAAAAAGATTGGAAATCATACAAATTTGATCAATGAATTTTTTGAATTTTCCATATTCAACAATCGACGAAAAGAATTTCTGAACCTCGTATCATTTGAAGAATTAAAAAACTTGCTTTGAGATCATACCGAACGATACAATTGTTTCTTTACACATACTGGTTTGTATCTATTAGCACTCTTATTCAAACGTTTTTAATTAAGCGTAAACGAAGCGAAAGTATACTCTACCTCACTGCTTTCTATCCAGGAAATGCTGGCTACCACTGGCGGGCAGAAAAATGGGCGGAAGAGCTTCGGGCAGAAGGTAAAAAGGTTACCTTGATGCACGCACTGGATGAGGAGGAGTTTAGAAATCTGTTGAAGCATGATTTCAATCAGTTCCTACTCCTCTATCTGAAACGCAGGTTTTGGCAGGTCCTTGAATCCAGGAAGTATGAAACGGTCATTGTTCAGCGCGAATTGCTGGTCTACAATGATTACGGCAACCTTTTTCTGGAAAAGCTCATGCTGCGCCTTCATCCGGACGCCATTCTTGATTTTGATGATGACCTTTCGGCGGCAAAAAATCAACCCCGCAAGATCACGAACCGGTATGGTAAGCTGATACAGGAGCATGGGGATAAATTCAATGCCTCACTTAAGCTTTACAAGCACTTCATCGTCGCCTCGGATTATCTTAAAAATAGGGTCCTGGAGCAGAACACGAAAATCGACGAACAGAATGTGTGCGTGATACCTACTTGTGTGGACTATGATAATTTCCCTGCAAAAGATTATTCAACTCGCCAAGGACCAATAGTATTAGGCTGGATCGGCGGCGATCATAATTATCACCTGCTTGACCTGGTCATTCCGTCACTCAACCGGCTTTCTGCAACATATCCATTCAAGTTTAAATTGATCGGTGGATCAACGCCTGATTTCAAAACAGATTTTAAGCTTGAATTTATCCCCTGGTCGCTTAAAAGGGAGATAGACGAGCTTCTCACCATCGATGTGGGTTTGATGCCGTTACCCGATGACGCTGAATCAAGAGGTAAAGGCGCCTTTAAACTGATCCAGTACATGGGGCTTGGCATTGTGAGTATTGCTTCCCCTATCACCATCAATAAACAGATCGTTAAACACGGAACCAATTCACTTTTGGCTATGACAGAAAGGGAATGGGATGAAGCGTTTGAGAATATACTCAGCGGACAGCTCAACTTATCGGAATTAGGTAAAAATGCCCGCTCTACCATAGAAAGAAATTATACTTTTAAGGGCAACAAAGAAAAGTACTTCGAATTCATAGAACATGTGCGGAATAGCCGGCATCTGGACAACTCATAAAAGGGGAAGCATACAACACGAGCTGACTGCTATGACCAACGCTCTGGCACACAGAGGTCCTGATGGTGAAGGTTCGTGGTATTCCGAAGAAGGAAAGCTTGCTTTAGGTCACAGAAGGCTTGCCATCATCGATCTTTCAGAGAACGGTGCCCAACCTATGCAGTATCAAGAAAAGTACGTGATCACCTTCAATGGAGAGATCTATAATTATCTCGAGCTGAGAATAGAGCTTTCTTCTAAAGGATATGCGTTCAATACCTCTTCGGATACTGAAGTGCTGCTTGCTGCATATGACCATTGGGGAATTAATTGCCTTACTCAATTCGATGGTATGTTTGCCTTTGCGCTATATGACATTGTTAAAGATGAGCTCTTCTGTGCGAGAGATCGTTTCGGCGAAAAACCTTTCTATTATTCATTTCATGAGGGTTCGTTTTACTTTTCATCCGAAATGAAAGCCC
>JBKCAB010000321.1:0-6544 GCA_046307935.1 Bacteroidota bacterium
GATGGAGACGGTGTGAACGATGAATGGGAGATCGTTGATCTGGATGCGGTGTATCCGGGCAATGTAGTAACGATCTACAACCGTTGGGGGAATGTATTGTACAAGCATGATTCAAATACCGACGGACCGTATAACCAGAACCGATGGGATGGAACTTATAACGGGAAACCTTTACCTGTTGGGGCCTATTATTTTATAATCGAT
Source organism: Bacteroidota bacterium (assembly GCA_046307935.1). GTDB lineage: Bacteria > Bacteroidota > Bacteroidia > Flavobacteriales_D > Crocinitomicaceae > M0103. The sequence continues at coordinate 205 of JBKCAB010000321.1, forward strand.
ATCAACGACAACGACGCTACCGATGACGCTGTGCACGGGCATCTTTCTATCTTAAGAGCGGAATAGTTTGGATTCCATAGTCAATGCGATCATTTGAGAACGTTCAATCGCAAGTTCGGCTTTTTCACCTGAATGATTTTCCCGGATCGTTGCGTGAAAAAGTAGTAACCATTGTGTAAAGTCTGCTTTGTTGAGATTTAAATGAGCATGGGCAGACATCATATTGTTTCGGTATCCCGTTTGATCCAGAAGTATAAATGCCCAGAAATCGGCCACTTTTGGAATATGCACGTTCAGATCAAGAGCAGTGAAGAAATGACCTATCTGTTCATCAGCAAGCAGTTTATCATAGAACTTTCGGATCAGTACTAAGAGATCTTCGTAGGAGCTTATATCTCTCATTCAATGTTTATTTGAACCATCCTGCGTATTTCACATAGTTATTGGCGATGCGCTGCACCTCTCCTTCAAACAACTCGGGTGATAGTTCCTTAACCTTTTTTGCCGGAATACCTGCATACACGCTCCATGAACTTACGCGTGTACCCTCCAGCAGGACAGCACCCGCTGCAATGATACAGTTCGACTCAATGTGGCAGTTATCCATCACGATGGCACCCATTCCGATCAGTACGTTATCTTCAACCGTACACCCGTGTACCAAAGCGTTGTGACCAATGGATACATTATTACCCAGCTGAACAGTTGTTTTTTCATAGGTACAGTGGATCACAGCGCCATCCTGCACGTTGACTTTGTTTCCCATCCGAATGGAGTTGACGTCTCCTCGGATAACGGCGCTGAACCATACCGAGCACTGGTCGCCCATCACCACGTCACCAACGATCGTTGCATTGTCTGCAAACCAGCAATCTACCCCGAATTTTGGTTCAATACCCCTGCATTCTCTGATCAAAGCCATAAACTGTGTATTCTTTTTTCAAATATACTTTGTAGCTTCCTTCAAGGCAACTCCTTTGAGTTCTATTTCACGGAGAAAGTTTTTGACTCTTTCAGGATCTGTTTTTGCATATTGTCTCAAGGCCCAACCTATGGCTTTCTGAATGAAGAATTCTTTTATTGGCGCAAAATCTCTGATCAGCGAGCAAAGTAGAATGAAGTCCGTTTCTTTTCCATATTTCAACTGGAAAATCAGGCATGAACGTTTTAGCCAGATATTTTCTGAGCTTCTCCATTTTTCGATGATAGCTGTTTTTTTTTCAGGAAATTTTTTGAAATATTTTCCTGCAAAGTTGGAGGCAACGGCATCTACTGAGTCCCACCACGAGTTCGTCACTATCATGTGCTCCATCAATACATGATCATCGGCCACGATCTCTTTCTCCGGTAGTGAATTCAGTAGATCGATGGCTGCGTAATGATATTCGCGGTATAACTTTGACCATAGGTCAAGCACCAAGGCTTTCTTCTCAGATATTGTCAGCTTTTTGACAGCGTTCATCCAGTCCCGTTGAATAGCTCTTCTTTCTTCTGAATTTATCCCCAGAAAAAGAAAATGAGCTTTCATATAGGCCGACATTGATTTGCCTCGCTCGGTATCAGCATTTAATTTGAGCTTTTCCGCTAGTTCATCTGCGAGCCGGTGTTTATTGGACATCTTTTTCTTTACAGATCCAGTTGATATACTTCCGCTAGTGATGCATTGTTCTTCAGTGTGATCTTGAGGTCATTGATTATACCGTCGGCGACATCATATACCCAGCCATGAACATGCAGGTCCTGTCCGCGTTCCCATGCAGCCTGAACGATCGAAGTTTTCGCAAGGTCATATACCTGTTCGAAAACGTTCAGCTCAACAAACCGATCAAAACGTGCTTTGTCATCACTAATTGCATTCAGCTCTTCCTGATGGAAGCGGTACACGTCTTTAATGTGACGGATCCAGTTGTCGATCAGTCCGAAATGCCGATTGGTCATCGCTGCTTGTACACCACCACAACCATAGTGACCGCAAACAATCACATGCCTCACTTTGAGCACATTGACAGCATAGTCGAGTACACTAAGCATATTCATATCCGAGTGAACGACCATATTGGCAATGTTCCGGTGCACGAATACCTCTCCCGGATCTGCTCCGATGATCTCGTTGGCAGGGACACGGCTATCGGCACAACCAATCCAAAGTACTGGAGGCTGTTGTCCTTTTGCCAGCTTGTTGAAAAAGTCAGGATCCTTTTCAAGCATGCGTTCAACCCATTTTTTGTTGTTCACCAAAAGTTGGTTATAGTATGATTCCATTTTTTAAAATTTTAGGTTTTAACTGATTGATATATTGGGGATATTGATAGTAGATAGCTCGATCTTCTTATCCGGTGCGGTATGCAGGGCGAATTCCCGAATAACTTCTTGAATGTCATGATCGATCGAACGACAACGACTTCCGTCAATGATCAATCGTCCATTCATAGGGAATTCACGAAGTGTTTCGACAATACTTCCTTTATTCAAGAAGGTTACTTCTTCAGAAAGCACCATGGTATGAACAGTGCCCTCCGGTGTGCTAGCTTTTTCCATGACGTAATTGTTGTGGTAGTTTCTTCGCAGTATAAAGAACAAGGCAACGACCATTCCTAAAGCAATACCTTTGAGCAGATCAGAGAACAAAACACCTGCAATCGTCAACACAAAGGGTAGAAATTGCTCAAGTCCAGTTCTGTACACGTTCTTAAAAAGTGATACCGATGCCAGCTTGTAGCCAACCATGATGAGCACAGCCGCAAGTGTGGCCAAGGGGATCATGTTCAGCACTGACGGAATAGTGATCACACAAACAAGTAGCAATAGTCCGTGAAAAATGGCAGAATACTTAGTCTTGGCGCCTGCATTCACATTGGCCGAGCTTCGGACGATCACTTGCGTTATAGGTAAACCTCCGATCAATCCCGAAATGATATTTCCGACCCCTTGAGCCTTCAATTCGCGGTTTGTTGGTGTAAGATGCTTTTCAGGGTCCAGTTTATCTGTTGCTTCGACACTTAAAAGTGTTTCGACACTTCCGATCAGTGCGATTGTCATAGCAACAATGTACGTGTTCGGGTTCGATAGATATGTAAAGTCGGGTGCGTTGAAAAATGAAAAGAACTCGCCGGCAGAGGTTGCACGAGGAATTTCAACAAGGTGTTTTGTATCGACATAAAGTCCACTGCTCATAATTGAAAAAAGCTGATTGAACAGAACACCAAGAACGACAACGATCAAAGCACCCGGAATGAATTTGAAAACAGAATAGCGTTTGGTCAATACCTTATCGAAAAGGATCAAGATGAGTAAGGAGCACAATCCGATAATAATTGCACCGGGATGAAACGCATTCGCTGCGTACAGCAGTTCTGAAAAGGTATTATGTCCGTCCAATTGAAAAAAAGCTTCATCTCCAAAGAAGTCCTTGTCATACCCAATTGCATGAGGTATCTCTTTTAAGATGAGTGTTATCCCGATTGCTGCAAGCATTCCTTTGATCACCGATGAAGGGAAATAGTGTCCAATGATTCCTAGTTTGAGAAATCCAGCCAGTAGTTGAATGATTCCGGATAAAAGAACTGCGGTTAAGAACCCCTCAAAGCTTCCCAAGGTGGTGATTGCCGCGGTAATGACCGTGATCAGCCCGGCCGCAGGACCGGAAACGCCTATCCTGCTATTGCTAATAAATCCAACAACAACCCCGCCGATCACACCTGAGATCAATCCGGCGAAAACATTTGGCATCCCTGTGATTTCCTTAACGTTTGTGGATGCCAATCCAATCCCTAAGCACAAGGGTAGTGCTACCAGGAACACTACCAATCCCGAGGACAAGTCTTGCCTCAGGAATTTTTTTTCATATTTCATGATTTAAACTGTTTAATGGTTCCAAATAGAGTACGCTAAACAGTTTTTTCGGGGGGGTCTAAGTAGGCTTGACTAAAATTTTTGCAAGGCAGTATGAGCGCCTCTGCAAAGGAAATGAACGCTGTAATGGTTGGAGGAATATTCACCGAACTGGTGATATCAATCTCTTCTTCAAGCACCTCTTCGAAGAGTGATGAGGTAGAATCCCAGTCGACGATGTCATTGGAGTGGTCAGAAGCAGTGAAAGAGCGTTTTGATTGTTTAGTAGTAGATGCGTTCGTTCTGAGTTCTTGCTGACCCAACCAGAAAGGAGAAAGGAACAATACCGCCAACTGCCAGCAAAAAAGCATCAAAAGCGCAAAGGATATTAAACTGGTCCACATTCTCATGGACCAAAAATACCATAAAATAGTTTTATATCGGTCTTAAAAAATGTTAGCTGATCACATTGAGCTTCTTTCCGACCTTAATAAAGGCGTTTATGGCTTTGTCAAGATCTTCCTTACTGTGTGCGGCTGAGATCTGTGTGCGGATCCTTGCTTGTCCTTTCGCGACAACAGGATAGAAGAAACCGATCGCATAGACACCTTCCTTGAGCAGCTCGTCAGCAAACTGCTGTGAAAGTGCTGCATCGTACAGCATGATGGGCACAATGGGGGAATCGCCCGGTTTTATATCGAAACCTGCCGCAATGATGCGCTCCTTGAAATAACGGGTATTCTCTTCCAGTTTATCTCTCAGCTCCGTCGTAGAGCTCAGGATCTCGAATACTTTATTTGCAGCTCCCACGATGGAGGGTGCGAGTGAATTGGAGAACAGGTAGGGTCGTGACCGTTGCCTGAGCATTTCAATGACTTCTTTTCTTCCGGTAGTGTATCCGCCCATAGCCCCGCCAAGCGCCTTACCGAGTGTTCCGGTGATGATGTCTACCCGACCCATCACATTACAGTATTCAGGAACACCACGTCCAGTTTTGCCAATAAATCCGGCTGAGTGACACTCATCCGTCATCACAAGCGCATCGTACCTTTCCGCCAAGTCACAGATCTTATCCAGTTTGGCGATATCGCCATCCATTGAGAAAACGCCATCGGTGACAATGATCCTAAAGCGTTGTGCCTGTGCTTTTTTGAGCTGCTCTTCCAGATCCACCATGTCAGAATGTTTGTAGCGGTAGCGATGCGCCTTACAAAGTCTGATCCCATCGATAATGGAGGCATGATTCAGTTCATCGGAAATGATCGCATCCTCTTCACTAAAAAGCGGTTCGAAAACGCCTCCGTTCGCATCGAATGCAGCGGCGTAGAGAATGGTATCATCCGTTCCGTAAAATTCTGCGATTCTTTTTTCCAGTTCTTTGTGGATGTCCTGGGTTCCGCAAATGAAGCGCACGGACGACATGCCGAAGCCATGGGTATCCAAAGCCTCCTTTGCTGCCTCAATAACAGCAGGATGTGAAGAAAGACCGAGGTAATTGTTTGCACACATGATCACTACCTCATCGCCACTGTTGACTTTCACCTTAGCGCCCTGAGGAGTAATGATAATTCGTTCTTTCTTGAATATTCCAGCTTCTTCGATGGTCTTCAACTCGTGCTGAAGATACTCTTTCATCTTACCGTACATGATCAAACCTTTTGGGGCAAATATAGAAAAAGACAAGGATAGTGCTCGCCTGAGATTGGTAATGTCAGAAAGTCCATTTCATGTCACGCTCGTCCATAAGCGCAAATGAAACCTTCCAGTCGGTCCGAATTGGTGTCCTGTTCCCAACTGAAACCACACCGTAAACACCGATCCTGAGTCGTCTTTTTGAGAACTTGAAGGTTCTTTCTAATCCGGCCAGAACCTCGTAGTGCTGGTATGCGAATTCTTTCACATAAAGTGCACCGACACCCATCACAAGACCGATGCGTGTTTTTTTCATGAACGGGATCTTGTTGATGATCGCTCCATTGTCGTGGTGTACAAAATGTGCTTCGTAAAAAATGTCTTTCGAACGCAGTAACGTATCGAATCCCTGGAACGAGTACAGTGGATTAGAGAACCAGATGGGGTCGCTCCTGCGCTGAAATTTGAAGTCGGGTTCCATGAGCACTTTTGAACTTAGGAATTTTCCGGCGAGTACATGGTAGCTGGAGGTACCGATCGTTCCGATCTTGAAGGTCTGCATGATGCCGGCACGTCCGTATTCGTGATTCACATCACTGCCAAAAATTCCGGGGATACCACGTTCGTAAGTCATGTAAAAGCTTGGCCATTTCGATCCGAGGATCACTTTCCTGTTGGGTTCTTTCATGTATTTTTGACCTGGTGTGTAGGTTAACGTTAGTGTACTGATCAGTGCCTGATAGGTTTGAAACTCGATGGGTTCATTATTTGGGATCGACTCATCGAAGGTTTCAATGAATGCATAGCCTTCCAAGCTTCTTCTTTCGGAGAATGCCATGTCTAGGTCTGCAAAGAAACCATTGAAAAGTTCGTAGTC
>JBKCAB010000322.1:0-1599 GCA_046307935.1 Bacteroidota bacterium
TGAATATTTCGTCAGCTACTACGATTACTACCAGCCCGAGGCCTATTTACCGGTAACGGATACGTTCATCGAAAAAGACCTGCAGATCAACGATGAGATCGAAAAATTGCGTTTATCGGCCACTTCCTCCTTATTATCCGGAAGAAGAGATGTGCTCGTTGTAGCCTCTGTTTCCTGTATCTATGGTATCGGAAATCCAAACGAATTCGCCAATAGTATCATACACTTGAAAAAAGGACAGAGCGTTTCCCGAAACAAGTTCCTTTTCAAATTGGTGGAAAATCTTTATTCAAGAGCCAATTCAGGAGAATTCAAGCGCGGAATGTTTCGCGTAAAAGGTGATACTGTGGATATCAATCTTGCCTATGCAGACCATGCCTTGCGTATTGAATTCTGGGGTGATGAGATCGAAAAGATAACGGCTATCGATCCGGAGAACAGCTTAAAATTAGATACCTACGACGAGATCAATATCTTCCCTGCCAACATCTTTGTATCCAGCCCGGAAACGACACGTAAAGCCATCGATCAGATCGGAGAAGACATGGAACTACAGGTGGAGAATTTCAGGAAAGAAGGGAAACTATTAGAAGCTCAGCGCCTGCGTGAACGGGTATCCTATGATCTCGAAATGATGCGTGAGCTTGGATATTGTTCCGGTATTGAGAATTATTCCCGCTACTTCGATCAGCGTAAACCGGGCGAACGGCCTTTCTGCCTGCTGGATTATTTTCCCGATGATTTTCTCATGGTCATAGACGAAAGCCACGTGACCATTCCTCAGATTAGGGCAATGTACGGTGGAGACAGAGCACGAAAGGTCAACCTTATTGAATACGGTTTCCGCTTGCAGGCGGCCATCGACAACCGACCGTTAAAGTTTGAAGAATTTGAACAGCTCATCCATCAGGCGATCTATGTATCCGCCACGCCGGCAGATTACGAGATCGATAAGTCGGAAGGCGTGGTTGTGGAACAGCTTATTCGTCCCACAGGACTCCTTGATCCGATCATCGAGGTGCGACCGAGTCTCAATCAGATTGATAACCTCATAGAAGAGATCCAGATCAGAATTGAAAAGGACGAACGAACGATCGTAACGACGCTCACCAAACGGATGGCCGAAGAACTTCAGAAGTATCTTGAGAAGATCGGGATTCTGTGCCGATATATACACAGCGATATCGATACAATCGAGCGTGTTGAGATCCTACGTCAGCTCAGACTTGGTGACTTTCACGTGCTTATCGGCGTGAACTTACTCAGAGAAGGGCTTGATCTTCCTGAAGTCTCGCTGGTTGCTATTCTAGATGCAGATAAAGAAGGCTTCCTCCGAAACGAGCGTTCACTCGTGCAAACGGTAGGTCGGGCAGCGCGTAACGTGAACGGAACAGTAATCATGTATGCCGATCGAATCACAGATTCCATGCGAAAAACCATCGAAGAAACCGCCAGAAGACGGGCCCTTCAGACCAAATACAATGAAGAGCACGGGATGGTTCCAACTCCGCTCAACAAGTCCAAAGAAAAGATCCTGGAGCAAACTAAGGTCGCGGACGGAGACATGGCAACACGTCAGGCAAAATATGATTATACCGA
>JBKCAB010000323.1:0-606 GCA_046307935.1 Bacteroidota bacterium
ATCTTTTGGAGTGCCATGAGGCTCGTTTTCTCAATGATATAGAGGTCGTTCTGACAAGCAAGGCCGCTCGATTGCTGGCACAGGAAGGGATAATCATTAAAATGGAATTAAGCAAGCGTGAAGGTCTCATTTATCCCAACAGGATAAGCGATAAAAACTTATATTACAATGAAAAAGAGGCAATCCAAATAGATGCTGTTCGCTCCGTATTGGAGGAAGACAGGTATTACGAACTCATCGAGCGACTGAGGCAGAAGAACTTACCGCTTTCGACGAATATTCTTTTGTATGGGGCTCCGGGAACAGGAAAAACAGAATCAGTACTACAACTCGCTAAAGCCACCGGTCGTGAGATCATCAAAGTGGAGATCAGTCAAATGAAAAGCATGTGGTTCGGCGAAAGCGAAAAGATCATTAAGAAAGTCTTCACTGATTACGCCGAATACTGCAATCATACTTCACGAACACCGATCTTGCTCTTCAATGAAGCGGATGCAATTCTAGGCACAAGGTCCTCCCACGGTGCAGGTAACACACGACAGACGGAAAATGCCATTCAGAACATTTTACTTGAAGAACTTGAAAACTTCAAAGGGATCTTTATCG
>JBKCAB010000324.1:0-2896 GCA_046307935.1 Bacteroidota bacterium
ACAGTCTCCGGAAGGGCAAAATTCTCATACAGACCTTGAGGCTTTTCCGTCCTTTCCGGATGTAGATCGGTAAATAAGAGAAATGTCCTGAAGAAAACAGCCGATAATCCGACAATCATCAGAGAATAAAGCCCTTTCAGCATTGTTCCTTTTTGTACAATGATCCAAATAAGGAGCGTTGCCGCTGCAAAAACCAGCGACATCAACCCCATGTATGGATGAATGAAGAAAAGGAGCAGGATCGTAACGGAAAGGATTCCAGTACTTCGCAATACACCTCCCGAACGTATCAAGGCCATCAGCTGTAAAATGATGAGCGGAATCACCCACATGAAAGACAGGCCGTAATGGCTGCCCAAGCGAAAGAACTGCGGACTTAAAACAACGATGCCAACCACACCGGCAGCTGCAGCCCAGGGCTCAACATTCAATTTACGGAAGATCTTCCAGATGAGGACAGTTGCCCATAGGACACTGAGGTAGATAAATACATTGAGGATCCCGACCTCATATCCTTTAATGAACGGCAAGGAACCGACCAGAAATCCCAGAAGCGGAATCCCATCGGTAAAGATGACATGTTCACCGTAGGGGTAATTCATCCCTTTAAAATGCAAAGAAGTACCCGTGTTACCCGCCTGGTATGCAAAGGTGTAATAATTCTTCAATCCATCATCAAAGCCTGCATGCAAGACGCTGTTTGGCGACAGGATCACATGTCCGAAAAAGTAAAAATACCACACCGCCAGGAACAGGATCGCCGTCCAGAATGCCAAACGTTCTCGGTATTGATCGCCATTGACCATCAAACAATATTACTGTTTTTCTTTCGTGAGCAACACATAAAAAAAGGGAAGCGTATGCCTCCCTTGATTAAAAATTCACATAGGTTACAAGATCAGCATGGCATCACCGTAAGAATAGAAGCGGTACTTATTGTCAACCGCCTCCTTATACGCCTTCATCATCAAATCATGCCCCATGAAGGCTGAGATCATCATTAAAAGCGTGGAAAGCGGTGTGTGGAAATTCGTGACCATACTATCCGCAACACTGAAATCATAAGGAGGAAAAATGAATTTATTGGTCCATCCGTCGTATGGTTTCAGCATGCCGTCTGTGGATACAGAAGATTCGATAGAACGCATCGATGTTGTTCCGATAGCACAAACGCGCTTTTTATTCGCTTTGGCCTGATTTACAATATTTGAGGCTTTTTCCGAAATGATCACCTGTTCGGAATCCATTTTGTGTTTGGTGAGGTCCTCAACTTCTACCGGTCTGAACGTTCCTAATCCCACGTGTAAAGTGATCTCAGCGAAGTTTATACCATTTAGCTCAAGACGCTTCATCACTTCTCTTGAAAAGTGCAAACCCGCTGTTGGAGCGGCTACTGCGCCTTCTACTTTCGCAAAGATGGTCTGGTAACGGTCCTCGTCTGAAGGCTGAACATCGCGCTTGATGTATTTTGGCAGGGGTGTCTCGCCGAGCTCTGTGATCTTGGCTTTGAATTCTTCATAAGGGCCATCAAACAGAAAACGAAGTGTTCGACCTCTTGATGTGGTGTTGTCTATCACTTCAGCTACCAGCGAATCATCATCCCCAAAATAAAGCTTGTTACCTATTCTTATCTTTCTTGCCGGGTCAACCAGCACATCCCAAAGGAGACTTTCCCTGTTCAGCTCCCTGAGCAGAAACACTTCGATCTTGGCACCGGTCTTTTCCTTATTACCATACATCCTGGCAGGAAAAACTTTGGTGTTGTTCATGATCATCACATCACCATCTTCAAAATACTCTACAATGTCTTTGAACAACCGGTGTTCTATCTTTCCGGAATCCCGGTGCACCACCATAAGTCTGGATTCATCTCTATTGTCACTTGGGAATTCTGCAATAAGTTCTTCCGGAAGATCGAAGCTGAACTCAGACAGTTTCATTTTGCTCATACAACTGTTTTAATTTTAAGAATATTGCGATTTGAAGTTTGCAAAGATACAACATTATCGAGGCCTTGTCAAGAAGTGATTTCCATGTTGTGGATCTCGGCAATCCAATCATCTACCAACCTTACCTCCGAAATAGTCTGATCACCGGATCGAATTCTCCTCAATGCAATGAGTGTTGCCCCTGAGTCAAGCTTTACCCCGATATCTCTAGCTAAAGCTCTGATATAGGTCCCTTTAGAACAGGTAACCTCAAAATCAATTTCCGGAAATCGGCTAATGTCCAGTTTAAGCTCATCTATGCTGATCCTGTTTGGTTTAAGCTCGATCTCCTTGCCCGATCGTGCAATGTCATAGGCTCTTTTCCCATCGATCTGTTTGGCGGAAAAAATGGGGGGTATTTGATCAATGTCGCCGGTAAGTTCCATACGAACCTGTTCAATCTTTTCAGGCGTAATATGATCCGTAGGATACACTGCATCAAAATCCTTTTCGAGATCAAAACAAGGTGTGGTCTTGCCGAGCAGGATCGTTCCGGTATAGCTCTTTTTCCCTGCCATCAACTCCTCTATCCGTTTGGTGTGCTTGCCTATACAAATGACAAGGATGCCGGTTGCCAGCGGATCCAAGGTGCCCGCATGACCTACCTTTACGTTCTTGACACCAAGCTTTTTCTTGAGGTTCCAACGGAGTTTATTCACTACATCGAAAGACGTCCAACCGAGGGGTTTGTCGACTATTATGGTCATGCCATCCTGTACGTCCTTTACCGTCATCCTACCATGGAAAGTTCAACGCCTGAGAGTAACAGAACGAGTAAGAGCAATCCGAGTGCTATACGGTAATAACCGAAATACAGAAAGCCATACTTGTTCAAAAACGCGATGAATGATTTGATCGCCAGATAGGCAACAATGAACGCAACGATGTTTCCGATCAACAGAAGTATC
>JBKCAB010000325.1:0-3724 GCA_046307935.1 Bacteroidota bacterium
ACTGTAATACAGAACTTCACGACGATCACAGCTGCCAATCAAAATGCCGACGTAACCTATCAGTGGGTGAATTGTGACAATGGAAATACTCCCATAAACGGTGCTAATTCGGTATCCTATACGCCTTCTGAAACGGGTAACTATGCCGTGATCGTCACCGAGCAAGGATGTTCTGAAACAAGTGAGTGCATTCTCATCGATTTTACATCGCTGAAAGAGCTTAATGGAGTGCAAATAACCGTTTATCCAAATCCAACCAATGGCGTGATACACATTCTGAGTAATGGTACATTGAATGAATCCATTTCGGTTTTTGAACTGAACGTAAGGAAAATTCTTACAAGCAGTTTGACAGGAACTTCGCAGACGATCGATCTCGGTGGAGCTACGCCGGGTGTCTATCTTGTGCGGATCGGAGAACAAACTTTTCGCGTTGTTCGTCAATGATTCTGGATAAATGAGATCAAGCGGAATGAGTAATATGCAGTCAGATGAACAATGTGAAAAGTGGTATGAAATGTGCGTGTTTGGCCAGATGACTATTGAAAAATAAACAATCAAATTTGAAACTGAATCCGAAATATCTGAAAAGAAAAACTATTAAATCATGACCTATGAAAAAACTGATGATTTTCACTGCAATGCTCATGATGATCGGTTGCGTAAATGCACAGCGACTGATGAATGGCTCACGATCTACCGTTGGATATATTGAAAATGGTCGAGTTATGAATGGCTCACGATCCACAATTGGTTACATCGAGAACGGACGGGTAATGAATGGCTCGCGATCCACAATTGGCTATATCGAAGACGGACGGGTAATGAATGGTTCGCGATCCACGATTGGTTACATTGAAAACGGTCGTGTGATGAACGGTTCACGCTCCACCATCGGATACATTGAAGACGGTCGCGTAATGAACGGATCACGCTCCACCATCGGCTACTTTGAGAGTGTGCGGCCATCAGAGGCTGCGCTGTTCTTCTTCTTCTTTTTCGATTGATCAATATCAAAGCAGACTAAAATTTGATGCTGTTTGATCAGGAGGTTGGAAAACCTACAAGAGGATTGAACAAGTTTTTTCAGGAAAACATACTTTGTCCTGTAACGTCGATTCAACCGATAGATGGCTAGAAATCATCTTACCAAGTTTTACAAAAATTCGGTGCGCAAATTCTTTGATCGTCCACAACTTCTCTCGGATGCCCATACAGGATGCGTCTATGTATTTGCAACCAAGATGAACCGAAAACCATGAAATGAAGAAAGAAACACTATGAAACAAGAATTAAAAAACAATTTCACCTATCTGAAGAATAAAGAAGACTACGCTGTATCTTTTCAAAAACTGGTAAGCATCTTGAACAAACACCTTGGAGAGTTAAACAATTACGATCAAATAAGTGATACCTACTCCGAATGCCTTGTACCCAGGATCTACTACCTTGGGATCGACAAAATCGCAGCTCACGATGCGAACAATCTTCGGAGCTTGCTTTACAGCGTTGCTTCCGATGCAGGTTTGGAAAACAAAGAAGAGTTCTGGAAGGCAGATGAGGCACTCCCTGGCGTCTTTAACAGGATCATACAAGAATTGAGAGAGATTGACAAAGAGTACAAATACCTGAAATACTACAATGAAACAGGCAGAGAGATCAGGGATCGGAAATGCTTCCATAAAAATGTAAAACTATTCCTTGAGGATACCGGCATCTGGAAGCGAGAAGGCGAAAATGACTATTATGATGGTCAATACGAATGGGATATTGAGTACAATGTCATCTTGAACATTGCATACCACTGCAACAGCCTTGAAGAAGTGAATGAGGTCTATAAGCTGGTGTGGTTATACTATGTCGGTACGGTGGTCAAAAGAATGCAAGTCGGAAACGATAAAGGAATTGACCCTGAAGCAATTCACATATGGGAAAAGTTAGAAAGATGGAGGACAATGATGGACGATTGCCGGGAGTCTTAAGAACTGGGAGGACGTCAGCACTAATCTCTATCAACATATCTTACTATTTTTCCCTCTTTGTTAATTATGGCAAACTTATCCAAGTCCCAGTTTCTTTGCTCAGCATTATCATTAGAAAAATCAGCAGGGTCAATATGAACTTGAGTAATATCTATATTAACCTTGGCTTCGCCATTCACAAATTTCCCGTAATAAAATCCACAGCATCCTTCATCATACATCACTCCAAAGTCTCTTTTAATTGCTTGCTGACCTTGAGAATTTATGAAGATCACTTTCCCTTTTTTTCGCACCGCTGCAAGCCCCTCTGAAAATTCATCCGCTCGATCATATTGGGGTTTAATGACCCAATTACCATCGCGATTGATATAACCAAATTTATAATTGTCATGAGCCACACAGAGTCCATTTTTAAAAGAAAAATATTGATAAGTAGCTGCACCTCCACAAAGTCCTGTAATGGTAAAATCGAAAACTTGCTTACCCGATTTATCAATGAACAAATATTTAGTTTCAAGAGAATCAATAACGCAACAAATACCTTCTGAAAACTGCGGCAGCGCTCCCACTACCCCACCATAAATGGAGGGGATAACTTGTATTCCATGTGAATTTAGAAAACCTACTTTAAAATCTCTAACTATAGTAAACAATCCTTCGCCCGCATACTCTATGGAAGTTGATTCATCGAATTGTTTTTGAAAGCAGATCTTTCCTGTAGAATCTAATCCAAAAAACATATCTTGAGACGAAGCAACAGCATAACCTTCACGAAAGTCTGAAACACTCATCCAATCTTGTTGGAACAAGCGTTTTCCATCATGCGTCACATATGTGAATTTCCCATTATCCAATGCTTTTATGACAATTTCATTTGAATGATATTCCTTATTTTGAGAATTCAAGTCACTAGAAAAGATGAATAAAAGCACAAAAACAATATACTTGATCAACATACTTCAATTTTAATTCAAATGTAGCATTTTTGATTTCAATTTAATTTACATTTTCACTGGTTGAATTATTCAATATATAGGTAGGTGCAACATCCTCTGACATCCTCCTTCTAATTCAAACTACTCGCAAATAAAAAACCCTTGACTTTTCAATAAAATCAAGGGTTTTAGTAGTTTTTTGAGTTTTTAATTACCCAAAATCGTGGAGTCGGAGGGGTTCGAACCCTCGTCCAAACGACGAATTTTCAAGCTTTCTACATGCTTATCCTGTGATTGATTTTCGATCGGGGCACGGACAAAGGCACCCAAAACCCCGACTTAGGTACTTAAATCTCACGGGAGCTTAGAACCATCACTCCCGCCAGCCCAAAAGGATGAACTTCCAATTTCCGGAATTAATGGGCAGAACCCCGGAGGAAGTACTTGTCTAACCTACTATACTTCGGAAAGATTAAGCCAATTTACATTCCGTAAATTAAGCAGCAAGTGCGTATGACGTGTTGTCATTTATTGTTCGTGACATGATATTTAAGAGCTACACCACAACGCTCTGCATGCTGACACCTGACTACCGCTATCGCTGTCAAATCCAATGTCGACCCCAAAGAACTTCAACAAAGATACATTTTTCAACAACCTTTGTCAAGTGAGCGATCGGAACTACCTTTAACTGCTTATTTATCCAATCGTTATGTCCGCCCGAAAGCTCTTACACACCGGCCGAAACCCCACGGCAGATCTAATTGTCACCAGAACCTGGAACGATCAAATGCAACTACTCCTAAT